>DAIRFT010000071.1:0-3741 GCA_036794885.1 Thermocrinis sp.
TCCGGCTATATCTTTGGTTCCGTTGCCCTTTTGGCGGACGGCATACATATGGGAACCCACGCCTTAGCCTTTGGAATATCCTTCACTGCCTATATGCTGGCAAGAAGGTGGTCAAGGGATGTTAGCTTTTCCTTTGGCACTTGGAAGGTGGAGGTGCTTGGGGCATACACCAGCGCGGTGCTTTTAAGTATGATGGCTTTCCTTGTTCTTATAGAAGCCCTCTCGAAGCTCATAAACAGGGTGGCGGTTAAATATGAAGAAGCCCTTTTGGTTGCCTTTGGAGGATTGTTGATAAACCTGATCAGTGCCTTTGTCTTGTCCCACGAGGAGAACCACAAGCATGACTTTAATCTGAAGTCCGCTTACCTTCATGTGCTTACAGACGCATTGACCTCAATATTGGCAATAGGTGCCCTTTTGGGCGGCAAATATTTGGACATGTGGTATTTGGACCCCCTCTCGGGGATCGTGGGCTTTTTCGTGATCATCAACTGGGCGTATGGACTTCTCAAAGAAACCGCCTGGATCCTCCTTGATAGAGAAATGCGCTCCCCCATAGTGCAAAGGATAATTAACAGCATAGAAAGGGATGGCACCAGCAAAGTCCAAGATATACACCTCCTCCGGGTCTATCACGACAAGTATGCGTGCATACTTACCATAACCACCAGCCAGGACCTTCCTGCGGACGACTACATAAAACGCCTTGAGGAAATAGAAAATTTAGTTCATACTACGGTGGAGGTGGTGTATTGTGCAGATTCTGTTGATAAAAAAATATAACAATGTTAATATATATTGAAGGATGGAGCATTTGAGTGAGGATATCCTTGAAGAGTGGGCAGAACTTTTGAAGGCTTTAGCCCACCCCATAAGGCTAAGGATCTTGGCAACCCTGATAGAAGGTAGGCAGTGTGTGAAAAACCTTAGCGAGCTCCTCAAAATCTCCCAGCCCAACGTATCCCAGCACCTTGGAGTGCTTAGGAACAAAGGGATAGTGGGTTGTAAAAGGGATGGTTCCGTAGTTTGCTACTACATCAAGGACGAAAGGGCTTTAAAAATCTATGAAATATTAAGCAAGGAGGTGACAAAATGGCAGGAAACGTCATCACATTAACCGAAAGCAACTGGCATGCGGAGGTTGTTAATTCAGACAAGCCAGTTCTGGTGGATTTCTGGGCTCCTTGGTGCGGTCCCTGTAGGATCATAGCACCCATAATAGAGGAGCTGGCGGGAGAGTTTGCGGACAAAGTGAAGGTTGGCAAGCTAAACACCGACGAAAACCCCAATATAGCTATGCAGTATGGCATAAGGGCAATACCCACTTTGATGCTTTTCAAAAACGGCGAAGTGGTTGATACAAGGATTGGCGTTCAACCTAAGGAAGCCATAAGGCAAATGATCCTTAGCCACATATGATCTCCGAGGATATACTGTATGATTGTGTTATAGTAGGGGGCGGTCCGGCGGGATTGACCGCTGGGCTTTACTGTGCAAGGGCAAAGATGAACACCCTCCTTCTGGAGAAAGGGACCATAGGGGGACAGATAGCCATCACAGACTTGGTGGAGAACTATCCGGGCTTTCCGGAAGGTATAAGCGGTAAAGAGTTGTCTCTCAGGTTCAAAGAGCAGGCAGAAAGGTTTGGTTTGAAGATCCACAGGAAAGAAGTGGTAAAGATAGAGAAAGTGAATAAAGAAATATTCTTGCATCTTAGGACCGGAGAGCTCTTGAGGAGCAAAACGGTTATTCTCTCCGTGGGAGCAAGCCCAAGAAAATTGGGCGTAAAGGGGGAGGAGGAGTTTTTGAACAGAGGGGTATCTTACTGTGCCACCTGCGATGGCGCCCTCTTTGATGGGGTGCCCATTGCGGTAGTGGGCGGAGGGGATTCCGCCTGTCAGGAAAGTTTGTTTTTAACCCGTTTTGGTAGTGTGGTTTATTTGATCCACCGCAGAGATCAGCTGAGGGCTCAAAAACACCTTCAGGAGAAGGTGCTCTCTCATCCCAATATCAGGTTCTTGCCCAACAAGGTGGTGGAAGAGATAAGGGGCACAGATGCGGTGGAGGGCTTGCTTCTTAAAGATACCCAAACGGGGGAGCTTTCCACCTTGGAAGTGGAAGGGGTGTTTATTTTCATAGGTTTGGAGCCCGCCACCGGCTTTCTTAAAGGTTTTGTCAAAATGGACGATAAAGGATACATCATCACCGATGAGAAAATGAGAACCAATGTGGAGGGCGTATTTGCATGTGGGGATTGCCGAAGCGGAGCCACCGGTCAAGTGGCTGTGGCAGTGGGGGAAGGGTGCATAGCCGCTATAGAGGCGGAAAAATACCTACAGGAGAACTTCTAATGTGAAATACCAGGGAGGATTTGAGACCTTCAAAGAAGCCACCAGATATATGTTCCAGCCCGATTTGACAGATATACTACTTGTTCTTTTTGGCTTTGTAGCCTCCGTGTTGGTTCTTATAGTTCTTCCTTATACCATCTCAAAATACCTTGCCAGTAGGTCTGCAAGGAGGGAGTTTGAGGTCATTGGAAAGCAGATGGGGCTTAATAAAGAAGAAATAGCTTTGCTGTATAAGTGTGCAAGCACTTTAGAGGACCCAAATAAAGTTTTTCACAGCAAGTATGTATTTGAAAGGTGCGCAGGAAAGCTTGTTAAGGAAAGCTCGGATAACATACCCATCATTGTTAGTGTTAGAAAGAAGCTCAAATTTGAGCATCTACCATGGTTTCTGCCCCTTGCCACCACGAGGGACATAGAGCTCTATCAGACAGGTTTTATTTCATACAAAGGAAAGTCGTACAGTGCTGCAGTTTGGGAAAAAACAGAGGAGGATCTAAAGATAGCAATTCTTGATAGAACTCCGGAGTTTCCACAACCCGGTGATAGCGTCAAATTTTCCTTTTTAAGGGAAGACGATGGCAGGTATTACTTTGAAGTGGAAGTTTTGAACACTTACCTTGAAGGTGGAAAAGTGATTTTGGTTATTCCTCATACCGAAAAGCTTAGCAAAATACAGCTAAGGGAGTCCATGAGGTGGAAGGTATCCATCCCTGCACAAGTATTCTTTTTCAACAGAAAGGTGCCAGCTGAGGAACTATCTCTCATTGAAGAGTTACCTGATGAATCCTTTGTGGAAGGAACTATAGAAAACATAAGCACTGGAGGGGTTAGGGTTTGTTTCAAAAGGTTCGTTTCCGCAAAGGAAGGCGATAGTTTGCTTTTAGAATTTGAATGGAAAGGACAGCTTTTTAAGAACATTTTAGCGGAGGTAAGGCATATAACGGGCTCTACCGATAGAACGTGTTTTGGTTTAAAGTTCTTAGCTTTTAAAAAAGCTTACGAGGATACTATAAGAAAGCTTATTATAGAGGAACAGAGAGAAGCACTAAGGGCTTATAAGATGGATAGATAAAGGGCTTTTTATAGCATACTTCTTTTCTTCATAGCCTTTACTATTCTCTTTCTTGCCTGACGTTCCCTTCTCTTTTTCTTTTCACTTGGTTTTTCGTAGAATTGACGCCTTCTGACTTCTGTAAGTATCCCTTCCTTCTCTACGAGCCTCTTAAACTTTTTAAAAGCCTTCTCAAAGGGTTCGTTCTCACCTACTACCACAAACACCAACCTTCTTCACCTCCTAATTAAATTATAGCACATTTCCGTGATATTCAGCCTTTGAAGTGGCTGTTTCCCAAAGCACCACCTTTATAACCTTTACCTCTCCCAAAAGTCC
>DAIRFT010000072.1:0-3729 GCA_036794885.1 Thermocrinis sp.
ACAGAAAAAACAAAGGCTTGCCCGTTAGCATAGGAGCTCTAGAGAAATTTGTGGGGGACTTTGTGCGTATATCGGGCGTTCAGTTGGAACAAAGGGCAAAACCTACCGGAAGGCGGGTTGCGGTAGTAGGTGCGGGTCCCAGTGGTTTAGCCTGTGCCTACGAACTTTGTATGCTCGGGCACAGCGTGGATGTTTATGAAGCCCTTCCAAAGGCTGGTGGAGTTATGACTTATGGCATACCTACCGCAAGACTGGACAGGAGTATGTTAGATTGGGAAGTGGAAAGGCTCAAAAGACTTGGGGTGCGTTTCTTTTTTGGATGGGTGGTGGGAAGGACCGTTAAGTTGGAGGAGCTTTTGGAAAAATACGATGCGGTGTTTTTGGGAGTTGGTGCGGGAAGGGGAAGCCTTGGCATAAAGGGAGACCACCTAAAGGGCGTCTATTCTGCCATTGAGGTCCTAACTCGGGTGGGTCTGCTAAAGGCAAACGAGTTTCCTCACTCTGCCACGCCGGTGGAACTTGGTAAGCGCACTGCCATAATAGGTGGAGGCTTTACTGCGGTGGATTGTGCCATAACCGCCCTAAGACTTGGGGTAGAGACTCACGTGCTATACAGAAGGACACGGGAAACATCCTCCGCAAGGGATGAAGAGTGGGACCATATAGCGGAGGAGGGTGCCATTTTACATTGGCTTACTCAACCGGTGGAAATTTTAGGCGATGAAGAGGGAAGGGTAGTGGGTGTTAAGTGTATAAAGATGAGACTTGGAGAACCAGACGAGAGCGGAAGACCAAAACCAGAACCCATTCCGGACTCCGAACATATAATAGAATGCGATTCGGTGATCTTTGCCATAGGGCAAAAGGCAAACCCAGTAGCCTACGGAGAGGTTAAGGGCTTGGAGCTAACTCCTTGGGGCACCGTCAAAGTGGATGAAGAGTTTAGAACCAGCATAGAAGGTCTCTTTGCGGGCGGGGATGTGGTGAATGGGGGAGACACGGTGGTGAGGGCAATAGCCCATGGTAAAAAAGCTGCAAAATCTATACACAGATACCTTATGGAGGTGAAGAGATGAAAAAGGCAGCCGTAATTCTTGCAGTGGTTTTGGCGGGCTTTTTTGTATTCAGGGCTTGCGGGACAAGCCCAGAGGAAGCCTCAGAGGGCACAGTAAAGGAGTTTATCTCTGCAATAAAGGACGGTGATGGCAAAGAAGCGGTAAAGCTACTCTATCCACCCTTCAGGGATGCCCTCGTGCAGGATGTAAAACTGCCCCTGCAACTTACAGAAATGAGACCCTCCGAGATGCTTGCCTGTGTTTTAAGTTCCATGGGAGAAAACATTAAAAAGGTTAAGGTCTTGGATGTCAAAGCCATAGACGATAAACATGGAGAGGTTATAGTCAAGGTAATAGACAAAAACGGAACGGAAAAGATCTTGGCTTTTATTACCAAAAAGGACGAGAAAAGGTGGAAGATCGCCAGCATATCCAATGTTAAATGAAAGTCCTTCTGTGGCAAACTGCCTACTTGGGGGATGTGGTCCTTGCCACATCCCTTCTTAGAATTCTAACAAAAAGGTTTCAAAAGGTCGGCTTTGTAGGCAGACCCTTCATAAAGGAGCTGTTAAAGGGATACGATGTGGAGCTTATCCCATTCAACAAAGGATTTTTAGAGTCCTTCAGGATAAGAAAGACTGTAAGATCATATGATGCAGTTCTTTCTGCCCACAGGTCTATGCGAACAGCCCTCATTCTTTACTTCTCTGGCATACCCTTAAGGGTAGGTTTTGATAAATCTGAGCTTGCTTTTTTTTACACCCACACAGTTCCCCACCAGTGGGGCATGCATGAGGTAGAAAGAAACGCACAGCTTTTGAAACCTTTGGGTATTGTCCCAGAAGCGGAAGAACTCTATCCAAAGCTTTTTGTGGAAGAGGAGGAGGTTAAAAGCGTAATAGGAAAATTCCAACTTCCTGAGGAGTACGTAGTGTTATCGCCCTTTTCTAATTTTTTGCTAAAGGAGTGGCATATAGACAATTGGTTAGGATTGGCTAAGGAAATAGGAAAGAAGGTAGTAGTGGTAGGCACGGGAAAGGATATGGAAAGGGCAAAGGTTTTTGATGCATACGCTATAAATTTGGTGGGTAAAACTTCTTTGAGGGAGCTTATGGCGGTTATTTCAAGGGCAAAGCTTGTGATCTCCTGCGATTCCTCTCCTGTGCATATAGCCAACGCTTTAGATGTGCCAGCTATAACCATCTACACATCCACCTCTCCTGTTTATGGCTTTTATCCCCTAAAGGGTGCATACCTTACTCCAGAGCTTGCCTGTTCTCCCTGTTCGCCCAATCCAAAAAAGTGCAAGACAGGAACCTACGATTGCGTGAGGTCGGTAAGCGTGGAGAGGGTCCTTTCCCTCTGCCAAACCCTTATCACAGACTGAGCCAAGCCTATCATTATCAAAGACGCAGAAAGGTTTGAAGTTCCGTAGCTAACAAAGGGTAGGGCTATACCCTTAGGTGGCAAAAGGTTGGGTGCCATAGCCAAATTCCACAGAAAGGCGAGGGAAAAGTTCATGGCTACACTGAAGAGCAAGAGCTTTCCGAAGGGTTCATCCACCTTAATGGAATAGTAAAACAGCCTGCCCACCAGCAGGGCATAGAGCAAAACCACCATCATCACACCCAAAAAGCCCATCTCTTCTCCGATGATGGAGATAATATAGTCTGTGTCTGCCTCGGGCAGTGCACCCATTTTTTGAATACCTTTACCTATACCCACTCCAAAGGGACCACCCTTAGCAAGGGCGTAAAGGGACTGTATGATTTGATAACCAGTATCCTCCGCGTCCGCAAAAGGGTCAATCCACGCAGACAGCCTCTCGTACACATAACTCTCTCTTAGTAAAAAGAAGCTAAAAAAGCCCACGAGGGTAATGGCAGGAATATAAAGCTTGTAGGGAATTCCACCCACATACATAAGGCTAAAGGAAAGAAGGAGAATAAACAAAGCACCACCTTTGTCCGGCTGTAAAACTAAAAAAATGGCGTGCAAAAGGATTATAAAAAAAGCCCAAGAGAAGGTTTTTATGCTTCTCAAAGACCCCTTGCTAACTATGTAGTAAGACAGAAAGATGATTATTGCTATCTTTGCAAACTCCAAAGGTTGCACACTGCCACCAAAAAGCCACCGTTCTACTGCCTTGCCAGAAGCTGCTTTTTTTACAAGAACGATGAATAAGGAGATCAAAGAAACTCCCACCAAAAGATATACCCATTTTCCTTTAAACAATCTCTTGTAATCAATTTTAGCAATGTAAAAGGAAAACAAAAGTCCTGCAAAAAAGACTACAAGCTGTAAGACCGGTCTTTTCAGTGTTTGAACGTCAAACTCCGAAGCGGAAAGCACGTTGGCGCTTATTATGGCAGTCTCTCCCATCAAAAAAAGCAAAACAATTGAGTAAAGGATCAATCTATCGGGCATCACTTAGTATTTTATATAGGTTTGAAAGGTAGCATTTCTTAACCTGCTTTGCAAAATCTTGCAGGTTAAAGTCTGGATAAGCAAATATTCCCTCTAAAACCTTCTTTGCTATCACCACCGCTTCCTGAGGGCTTGCCACACTAAAACCCAAATTCTTTGAAAGGATAAACTCTTCCAAATCCTTCACCTTGGGGGTGTAGGGACCAAACAGGACAAACTTTCTGTAATAGGCAGGTTCCAAGAGGTT
>DAIRFT010000073.1:0-3574 GCA_036794885.1 Thermocrinis sp.
TTTGTGAAGGAATTTCTAAGAAGCGGGCTTGGAGAACTTCAAGCCATCAACAAAGGCTGAAGGAAGTTCCTTTTCATAACTGGATAGTTATTGACAACACCTTTGGAAAAGAGAAACTGGAAGAAGTGCTTTGAACTTCCTTCTTTTCTACAAATTTCAACAGCCCTAATATTTTTAATAGGAATCTAAGTGGTATAAACCTTAACTTTTCTCCCTCATCCTTCAAATACTTTGTGCAACCGCAAAGAAGCTCTTCCAAGTCTCCGATTATCTGAATGTTTCCTTTCATGTAATGCTCACCAAAGCCCATCTCTGGGTCCCTGATTATATCCCTTATAACCTTTGGGTCCTTCACCACCACTTCGCATTTACCTTCTCCAATAACCCTGCCATCGTAAAGCTCCACAGATAAACCACCTTCAACAAATTTTGCCAGATTTTTTACCGAGTCTTCTATCATTTTTCCACCTCCCGTGTTAGAATAAAAAATTATGGTAAGAAAGGCAGTTTTGCCAGTGGCAGGGTGGGGGACGAGGTTTTTGCCAGCTACCAAAGCTATGCCCAAGGAGATGTTCCCGATAATTGACAAGCCAGTGATCCAGTTCATAGTGGAAGAGTGCCTGCATGCGGGCGTGGAAAACATAATCTTTATTACAGGAAGGCACAAAAGACCCATTGAACACCACTTTGATATAAACACAGACCTTGAAAAACACTTAGAACAGATGGGCAAAGAAGAACTCCTAAAAAACATAAGGGAAATTAGCAGGCTCATAAACCCGATCTACGTAAGGCAAAAGGAACAGTTAGGTCTTGGTCATGCGGTTCTTGTTTCTGAACCCGTAGTTGGAAACGAGCCCTTCATAGTAGCCTTGGGTGATGTGATCCTTGAAGGTGAGAAAAACGTAATAAAACGCATGTTGGAAATATACGAAAGGTTTGGCAAGAGCGTAGTGGCAGTCTTTGAGGTAGACAGAAAAGATGTAAGCAAATACGGCATAGTGGATGGAAAGCTAATAGAGGAGGATATATACCTCATAGATGACCTTGTGGAAAAGCCAAAAAAGGAGGAGGCGCCATCAAACCTTGCCATAGTTGGTAGATATCTTTTTACCCCAAAAATCTTTGAAAAACTAAAGATCACACCCCCCGGCAAAGGTGGAGAGATACAGCTAACAGATGCCATAAAGCTTTTGCTTGAAGAGGAAGTGGTTTATGCCCTAAAGATAGACGCAAAGGTGTATGATACCGGAACACCCCTCGGATACCTCACCACCCTCGTGGAGTTTGCCTTAAAGAGAAAGGACATTCGGGATGAGTTTTTGAAATTTCTTGAGGGTGTGGTCAATAGATATAACCAACAGACAGGTAAAGTTTGAACCTTTTTAGAAAGTCCTTCTCTCCGGGAAAAGCTAAGTCTAATCTTATGGGTCCCACGGGAGTCTTTACGCCACCCCCAAAGCCAAAGCTATGTTTTATGTCTTTTGGCAATCGGTTGGAAGATCCTTCCACCCCTCCCACATCATAGAAAGGCACAAAAACAAAGGAACCTTTCAATGGCACCTCCACCTCCATCCTACCAAAGACAAAAGATTTTCCACCCGTTGGACTTCCCACCTCCTCGTAGGAGTAGCCCCTTAGGTTGGTCAATCCACCCAAAAAATACCTGTCAAATATGGGCACCGAGCCCCAAGCGGAGCCTCCGGAGACCTTGAAGCTCAGGTTTAAGTTTGTGGTTATGGGAATGAAATAAAAGGTGTTAAGCTCTGCTTTTGTATAATTGAGATCTCCAGAAGCCTTTAAAAGGTTCAAGCTGTTGTGATGCACTCTGCTGGGATTAAAGATGTCGTCTTTATACTCTCTCAAGAAAAATAAACCGTATTTATTAAGCCTTGCACTTGTCCCTAAATATCGGTTATCAGAAACAGAAAAAAGGGGACCCAAGGAAGTATATCTAGTTATCCTATAGCCCAAGCTAACCGCAAAACCCTGAGTGTTTAAGGTATATACTTTATGTTCTTGATAGTCCTTAAAAACATTGCTTTTAAGCCAAAGTTTTCGTGTAAAAAGGAAAGGGTCTTCAAAATTTAAACTGTATGTCTCCCTTTTTTCACTGCGTTTGTAGTTTAAAGTGGAAGACAGACCTATACCTAAGAGGTTTTTTAGACCCAAAGTTAGGTCCAGAACAAAACCTTCTTGAGAGTTATAGCCCACTCCAAGGTCATAAAAACCCCTTTTGTCTTCTTGCAATTTTATTAGCCGATGCACTTGCTTTTTATCTGTATCTATAAAGGTATCTATCTTTACACCAAGAAAAAGATTGCTACTTATAAAGTTGTATAAGGTCTCGTCTAAGGTTTTCTCCGAGTAAAATTCTTCTCGAACTGTCATATAGGAGAGTTCTCTATTGCGGGTGATTTTAGTGCCGTAGTAAAGGTCCAAGCCCGCTTTGTATCTGGGTCCCTCTAAAACTTTATAGGTGTATATGTAGTTTATGATATCTTCCTCTTCCTCTAACATAACCTCCGCCTCAAAGCTACCCTCCATATAACCGTTACCCTTCAGGTATTTTTCTATTCTTAAGTTCAACTGTTCTATCAAAGCAGAGTTATAAACCGCCGGCAGTTTCTTATTAACCTCTCTGAAAATTTTTGCTATATCTTTGTTGTTGCCAACATAGTTTATGGTCTTAAGTATTTGTTTTTTACCCTTGTTTATATCAAAGGATACATTTACTAATTTTTTGTCTCTATCAATATTTGTTTTAATTTCCACTTCTGCAAGAGTATAGCCTTCCGTTCTCAATTGTTCCATTATTTTTTCTAACTCTTTTTTTAACTCCTCCTCATCGTATGGCAGAATTTGACCATTTAAAATAGCATTGTATCTTTGACCTTCTCTGATGGAAAACAATATTCTCTCTCCTTCTTGCTTGTATTCTACCTCCACATCAAAAAAACCCTTTGATTGATAGGCATTTACTATGCTTTCTTTAGCCTCTTCCAAGGAAAATATGTCTATTCCCTTTTGAGGAAGTCCTGAAATTTTTAGCAGTTCCTGCGGGCTAAAAAAGCTATTTCCCTCAAAAAAAGCTTGATACCTTGTCCCCTCATGGACATAAAAAACAGGATAAGCTAATTTTCCCTTACCTGAGAGCGCCTTTAGGGTGCTTATGGGATGGCTAAAAAGGTTTTTAATGCCCTCCGCCAAGGCACCCACAAGCCTTAGAGGTCGCCTTTCAATGTTTGGGTCTGTGGGCAGGAGAACCCTCCAAAAGGGCTTTTCCATGTTAGATTTTTGCAGTCCTTCATAGTATGCAAAGCTGTCCCAAAAGCCAAGGGATGAGTATATCTCCTGCAGGTCAAAAAGTTTTTTTGAAAGTTCTCCTTCCTTGGCTACCTTTCCTTTTATAATTCCCAAGCGTTCATCCAAAAAGCTTGGGTCTAAGCTGGAGCCCTTATAAACTCCTTCACCGATAAAAAAAACATCTCCCTCTTTCACTTTTATCTCAATGGACGCAAACCCAAGCTCGTCAATTTGTATATTTACCTTCGCCTGTGCCTCAATGTATCCC
>DAIRFT010000074.1:0-3522 GCA_036794885.1 Thermocrinis sp.
CTGAGGGAGCTCCTAAATTTATAGCACTTTTAAAGCACTCCAGAGCCTTTTGTAAATTGCCACCCTCTGCGGGACAGTCTGGTTCCATACCTTTTTCTCCAACTGCCAAAGTGCCATCGGGGAACTTCATAGCAAAAGTAATGAGCCTGAGGACTAAACCACAGTCGTTCAAGGGATACATGTTGCTACCCACATACTTGCCCACAGTTTTCTCGCCAGCTATGATCGCCTTTGCATATCTTTTTAGAAGGCTCGCCAAAAGCTCCGCAGCGGAGGCTGTATTTTTGTTCACTATTACAAATATGGGCTTTTTAAAGGGCTTTTCTGACTTGAACTCATAGACGCTTAGACCCCTTGAGGATGTCTCCAGGTAAAACATCACTCCCTCTCCACCCAAAAGCATATCCGCAATAGCCTTTGCAACACCTATTAAACCTCCGCTGTTGTTGCTAAGGTCAATGATCAGTCCATCTATTCCCTCCCTTTCAAATTCCTCCATAGTTTGTCTGAACTCCCTTATTGTCGGGTTTGTAAAATTCACAAGATGAACATAGCCTATTTTTCTGTCTCCTAAGTTTATAATCCTCTTTTCTTCAACGGGATTTATGGTAAAGTATCCCTTTTGCACCTCAAGGCTTTCAAGGAATCCATTGCGTATGATCTCAAGCTTTACCGATGTGTTGGCTGGTGCGCTTCTTATAGTAAAGCTCCATTTATTTTTGTCCGTCTCTCCGTTTATTGAGTAGATGATGTCTCCCTTTCTTAGTCCTGCCTTTTCTGCGGGCGAACCTTCAAAGACCTTTACGATTACCCCCTCGTCGTTCCACCTAATACCCAACCCAAAGAGCTTTGCTTCTGAATACCAAGTTCTGTCCTCCTCAAGCTTTGTTATGGTGGTCCATCTGTCTCCCTTTGAGCGCAAGAAGGCTATGGCTTCCAATTCATCCTTCCACTGGGGAAGTTCTGAAAACCTATCCTTCCAGAGGTGATACCGTATGATATACTCCCTGAGCTTGTTTAAGGTTTCCTCCTTTGAGCACTGTTCTTGGGCATAAGAAAGGTAAGCCAGCAGGATAAGCAGTAAGAAAGGAAATCCCATTGCTGAGTGGAAATATTATACCCTTTGGGAAGAATTTCCAGAGGGTTTATACTTAACAATGAAAGGCATGAGCCTTTATAAGGAAGGAGACATCTTGCTGGGAATGTATAGGGTCATAGACTTGATCGGCATAGGAAACTTTGGGGAGGTCTATAAGGTGGAGGTGCTAAAGGGAAGGTATGCGGGGCAGGTTATGGCTCTAAAGGTGGCAAGGGACAAAACTATGCTACCCTACCTTTGGAAAGAAGCCCAAACCCACATACTCTTTAACCATCCCCATATCCTAACCATGCAGAGCTACCTTTATAAAAAGGACAGAGGAGAGCTCTTTTTGATCTACGAGCTTATGGACGTTGGAAATCTCAAGCACTATGTTGCCAAGCAGGGTCCCCTTGAGGAGGCAGAAGCCCTTAAGGTAATATTCCAAGTTGCTAAGGGCTTGGAGTTTTTACACAACAGAGGCTACATACACGGAGACATAAAGCCAGACAACATCTTTGGCAAAAGGGTCATGAAAAGCATCCTTTGGAAGCTTGGAGATTTCAGCCTGCTCAGGGTAAGAGGATACTCGGGCATAATAGACATAAAGGGAACGGTGGGATACATAGCACCGGAGGTTTTCAGAAATCAAATTCACAGGAGCAGTGATATATTCTCCTTGGGATGCGTCCTTTACTTTACCCTTACGGGCAAATCTCCCTTTGACGCGGAGGATAAGCAAGAGAAATTAAGAAGGAACAAGCTGGTTATATACACTATGCCGGAGGGAATATCCTCAAAAGTCCAGACGTTGTTAGGGCTTATGCTTGAAAAGGACTATGAAAAAAGGTTCAAAACCGCCAAAGAGCTCATAAACTATATGCTTGCACAGAGGCTGTTATGAAAGTCCTTATGTTTCACAATGTGGGAAACCCACCAAAGAATGCCCAGCTGAAATCCCTCTATGTTAAACCAGAAAAGTTCAAACGTTGGCTAAATCTCTTAAACAGACTTAACTTCAGGTTTGTTAAGCCACAAGGGCTTGAACCTAAGGGCAGAGGTGTGCTACTTACCTTTGACGACGCTTACAGGGACTTTTTGGAAAACGCCTTCCCGGTTATCAAAGCCCTAAAGGCTCACGCCATAGTCTTTGTGCCCGCCAAGTTGGGAGGGCAGTTCAACCGCTGGGACTACCAAAAGGTGAATGCAATAAAACCCATAATGAACTGGGAGGAGCTTTCCTTTCTTGTAAAGGAGGGCGTAGAGATTGGTTCGCATACCCTCACCCATCCCTTTCTGACAAAAATCCCTCCCACAGATGCACGCAGAGAGATAGAGGACTCAAAGAAGCTTTTGGAAGACAAGCTCGGCGTTGAGGTAAAGGGCTTTTGCTATCCATACGGAGACCACAACAGGGAAGTGGTAGAAATGGTAAGGAAGGCAGGTTATCAATATGCCTTTACTACCATAAAGGGAACCTATGCCCAGAGCCCAAGTAAGTGGGAAATCAGAAGAGTTTATGCATCCGGCTATTGGACAACGCTTAGATTTCTGTGGGAATGTTTAAAATAATAGTGCCATGCGAGTTTTGAGCGGTATGAGACCGACGGGAAAACTCCATCTGGGACATTACTTTGGCGTAATAAAAAACTGGATAGAACTCCAAAGGGACCACGAGACCTATTACATGATCGCAGACTGGCACGCATTGACTACCAGCTATAAAAACGCAGGGCAGATAAAGGAGAACATTGAGCAGGTGATGATAGACTGGATCGCCTTGGGCTTAGACCCAAACAAAAGCGTGCTCTTTATCCAATCCCATGTAAAGGAGGAGCTGGAGCTCTTTTTGATTTTTTCTATGATCACACCAAAAAGTTGGCTTGAGTGGAACCCCACCTACAAGGATACGAAGTATAACCTTTTAAAGATCGCCGACTTAGAGCTCAGCTTTAAGGGAGGGATAAGGGACCTGGTAAAGGAGTTTTTGGCTAAGCTACCCTACAAGGTGGAGGACTTTGAAGCCTTGGAGGAGAACCTTTTGGACACCATCTCAGAAGCCTTTGTGAGGGCTGTCTTTGATGGCATACTTGAACCGGAGGTCCTAAGTAAGCTAAATGTGTCAAAGAGGGACTTTTATGACACAGACACCTACGGCTTTTTGGGCTATCCCGTTTTGCAGGCGGTGGATGTCCTCATCTACAAGTCGGAGGCGGTGCCTGTGGGAGAGGATCAACTGCCCCACATAGAGCTTACCCGGGAGATCGCCAGAAGGTTCAACCAGCTCTATGGAGAGGTCTTTCCAGAACCCAAGGCACTGCTAACGGAAACACCCCGGCTTTTGGGAACGGATGGCAGAAAGATGAGCAAGTCATACAACAACGCCATATACTTTGCGGACAGCAAAGAGGAAGTCCAACAAAAGGTGATGAAGTTCTTCACAG
>DAIRFT010000075.1:0-3496 GCA_036794885.1 Thermocrinis sp.
GGCTCTCATAGTTTTTGTAAAGAAACATGGATGTGGAAACAAGCACCAAAAAGTTCCCATCCTCTAACTTTTTCCTCTTTTCCCTCTTTTCTTTTTCTGTATCGTCCCCAAAATAGAGGATGTGCCCTTCGTCCAATCCAAAGCTTTTTAGCTTCCTTACCGTTTGTTCCACCAACAGCTTGGTGGGAAGGATCACATAGGACTTTTTGTTTTTCTTTGCTAAAAAAGAGACCATAGAAAGACCGAAGGAGGTTTTGCCCACACCGGTGGGTGCCAACAGTCCAAAGGAATGTCCCATAAGCACCCTCTTTGCCCATGTCCTCTGCAAATCCCAAGGTTCCGCAGACACACCCCTTCTGAACTCCTCCACCCATCCCAAAAGTTCTTTTTCCCCCTGGCAAACTTCCCAAAGGGTTCCCTTTTTTAGTCTCTTACACGGGTCCCCCTCTTTGGGCATGCACCTCTCACAGGGAAGCCCCTTCTCAAGCCTCTCTACGCTTATATCTCCACCACAATTAGGACAAAGCTTGCTGAATATCGCCTTTATCATTTAGCTAAAGATTATACAAAACCTCCAAACTTAACCATTTCTTAACACACACCGCATAAGTTTTCAAACTGAAAGGAGGTGGAAAAAATGAAAAGGTTGATAGTGAAAGACAGAAAGTTAGCCAAGAAGTTGGAAGATAGGCTAATAAAGAAGGGCTTGGTGGTAGCCCTCTGCGAAGGAGAAGAAAACTCTCCCCTTCTCAAAAAGGCGCAGGTGGTTATACAGGTCAAAAACGCTTAAAGAAGCTAAGGGTGTAGTCTAAGGCGGAGAGGTAAGCCAAGATAACCGAAAGCCAAAGCACGGGAGTACCCAAAGGGCTACCGAGGGCGAGCAAGACCAAGGTGGTAAATTCTGCAAAGGTTTTAAGCTTACCAAGGGAGGAGGCACTCATAAGGTAGCCCTTTTCCACCGCAAAGCTTCTCAAAAAGGATATGTAAAGCTCCCTTATTAGCAAAAGGACAAAGGCGTAGGGAGAAACCTGTCCAAGGTAGAGATAGGCAGAAAGACAGGAGAGCACAAAGACCTTATCCACGAAGGGGTCAAGGAGAACACCCAATTTGCTGACCTCATTCCTTCTCCGGGCAGTGTCTCCGTCCAACCAATCGCTGAGGGCTCCCAAAAGGATCAAAAGGAGGGCTAATTTGTGATGCTGGTTCAAAATGGAGGGGACAGCCAGAAAGATAAGCAGGAACCTAAAAAAGGTTATGTAGTTTGCCATTTGGGAAAAATTATACCACGCAAAAATATGCGTATGCTGATATTATGAAATCTTAGTCTTTTATGCTTAATTTTTTGACAAAACCTCTTGACAAAGGTGAGGTGTGTTAATATAATATCTATCCGTAAAACCTTGAGAAGGAGGTGGAAGACATGGCAAAGCTGAAACCACTTTACGACAAGATTGTGGTTAAAAGGCAAGAGGAACAGGAACAAAGAACTGCATCAGGAATAATCATACCCGACACCGCCAAGGAAAAGCCTCAAATTGGAGAGGTGGTGGCGGTGGGAGAGGGCAAACGTCTAAACAATGGTGAGATCGCCCCCCTAAGGGTAAAGGTGGGGGACAAGGTGGTCTTCAACAAGTATACGGGCACAGAGGTAGAGCTTGACGGTGAAAAGTATCTCATAATGTCTGAGGATGAAGTTTTAGCGATCCTTGAATAAAAACCAAAAGGAGGTGAAGCCATGGCAGCAAAAAGAGTAGTTTATGGAGAAGATGCAAGGGCTAAGCTAAAAGCTGGCGTAGATAAGCTTGCCAACGCTGTAAAGGTCACCCTTGGTCCAAGGGGAAGGGAAGTGATCATTGAAAAGAAATGGGGCTCGCCCTTGGTTACCAAGGACGGCGTAACCGTTGCCAAGGAAATAGAGCTGAAGGATCCCTATGAAAATATGGGCGCCCAGCTGGTGAAGGAGGTTGCCTCCAAAACCGCGGACGTGGCAGGAGATGGCACCACCACCGCAACAGTTTTGGCACAAGCCATTTTCACAGAAGGGTTGAAGGCAATAGCCTCCGGTGCCAACCCAATGGATATCAAGAGGGGCATTGATAAGGCAGTAAGCGCAGTGGTGGAAGAGATCAAAAAGCTTTCCATACCCGTCTCTGGTAGGAGGGAAATAGAACAGGTAGCAACGGTGTCTGCCAACAACGACCAAACCATAGGAAAAATCATCGCAGACGCTATGGAAGCTGTTGGAAAGGATGGTGTGATCACCGTAGAGGAATCCAAATCTGCGGAAACCACCTTGGAAACGGTCCAAGGTATGCAGTTTGACAGGGGTTATCTATCTCCCTACTTCATAACCAACCCCGATAAGATGGAGTGCGTTCTTGAAGAACCATACATCCTCATATATGAAAAGAAGATCTCCAATGTTAAGGACTTGCTACCAGTCCTTGAGCAGGTGGTTAGGGCAGGAAGACCCATACTCATAATAGCGGAGGATGGGGAAGCGGAAGCTTTGGCAACCTTGGTGGTAAATCACCTCAAGGGCGTCATAAGGGCTTGTGCGGTAAAGGCACCCGGCTTTGGTCAAAGGAGGAAGGATTATCTCCAAGACATAGCCATACTCACCGGTGGAACCGCCATCACCGAAGAGCTCGGTATAAAGCTTGAGAGCGTCACCCTTGACATGCTCGGAAAGGCAGACAAGGTAATAGTAGATAAGGACAACACCACCATAGTGGGCGGTAAGGGTTCCAAGGAAGCCATACAGGCAAGAATAGAGCAGATCAGGAAGCAAATCCAAGAGACCACCTCCGACTACGATAGGGAAAAGCTCCAAGAAAGATTGGCAAAGCTCTCCGGCGGAGTTGCCATAATCAGAGTTGGAGCTGCCACCGAGGCGGAAATGAAGGAAAAGAAGGCAAGGGTAGAAGACGCGGTGCACGCCACCAAGGCCGCGGTGGAAGAAGGTATAGTGCCTGGCGGTGGTGTTGCCCTGGTGAGGGCTTCTGAGGTTTTGGATAACCTAAGTGTGGATAATCCTGACCAACAGATCGGTGTGGATATAGTCAAGAGGGCATGCAGGGCACCCCTCAGGCAAATAGCTGCCAACGCAGGCTTTGAAGGATACGTGGTTCTTGAAAAGGTGATCGCCCTCGGAAAGGAAAAGGGTGTAAATTACGGCTTTGATGCGTCAGTTGGCGAATACAAAGATATGGTAGAAGCAGGCATCATAGACCCCACCAAGGTGGTGAGAACTGCCATAATGAACGCCGCATCCGTTGCTGGAACCATGCTAACTGCAGAAGCACTGGTGGCAGAAATACCCGAGGAGAAGAAGGACAAAGTGCCCACCTCTCCAGAAATGCCCGAATTGGACTAACATAACCAGCCCCCGTCAGGGGGCTTTTTTAGATTGAGCCCTCTTGCGAGCCATTATCTGAGAGACCTGTGCCGCCTTTTGGGCATCCATAGCAGACAGAATGGCAGCTGATTGGGATGC
>DAIRFT010000076.1:0-3325 GCA_036794885.1 Thermocrinis sp.
TATAAAGGAGAAAGCACCAGACATAAAACTGTGTCTTTCTACAAATGGACTTAAACTAATTGATTACATAAAAAAGATAAAAGAACTTGACATAGACCACGTGACCATAACTATAAATGCTGTAAGTCCAGAAACGGCCTCTAATATATACCCTTGGATCTTTTATAACCACAAAAGGTATAGAGGTTTAGAAGCGGCAAAAATACTTCTTGAACGCCAGTATGAAGGATTGCAAGCCTGTGTAGAGAATGGTATTCTTGTAAAAGTTAATACAGTTTTTTTGCCCGAGATAAATGGAGAAGAAATAGAAGAGCTGTCAAAAAAGGTTAGAAAATTAGGTGCATTTCTTCATAACATAATGCCTTACGTTGAAGGTGATGGAACAGCCTTTCAAAAGATGGGTATAAAGCCCCCTACACCGCAGCAGTTAAAAGAAGTGCAAGAAAAGAGCGAAAGTCATATGTCTTTAATGAGACATTGCAGACAATGTAGGGCGGATGCGGTAGGTCTTTTGGGTGAGGATAGAGGTCAAGAATTCACAAAAGATAAAATAAGCAAGCTTGAAATAAGGTATGACCCTGAGTTTAGAAGAGCTGTGCATGAAAGCATAGAAAAGGAAAGAGAAAAGCTTAAAAAAGCTAAGGCATTACTCTTTACTAATACTAAAGAAGAAAATGATATTACGGTGTTGGTAGCAGTTGCAAGTAAAGGTGGTATGTTAGTAAATGAACATTTTGGAACGGCAAAAGAGTTTCTTATATACGAGGTTTCTTCGGCAGGTATAAAATTTATACATCATAGAAAGGTTACCCCCTACTGTCATGGTTCCATATCTTGCCTTGATGGAAGCGACATACTCGAGGATACTATATCAAAGCTTTCCGACTGTAAAGCCATAATCGCAGCAAAGATCGGTTTTGAACCAAGGGACGTTTTGGAGCCAAAGGGTATTCAGTGTGTTGATGAGTTTGCTTACTTACCCATACCCGAAGCTTTAGCAAAATACTACGAAAAATATGTTTTAAATAAAGAAACAGTAGGAGTCTAAACATGGCTATGTATATAAATCAAGAGATGTGCATATCATGTTATGCTTGCGAACAAGAGTGCCCCACCAAAGCCATTAAATTTTCTAATGGAAAGTTTGAAATAGACCCCAGATTATGCGTGGAATGTGAAGGGTTTTATGAGGAACAACAGTGTGTTGCAATATGTCCTATAGACGGATGTATATTGAAACTGGAGGAACTACAATGAGTGTTTTGGAAGATTTACAGAAATTAAAGGATGCAGAAGATTTCTTAAACTATTTTAAAATAGAATACGATGATAAAGTAGTTAAACCTTACAGATTGCATATACTAAAGAAGTTTAGTTTATATGTCAAAGAAATTATGGAAAACTACGAACTTTTAGACGACGAAAAGCTTTATGCTTTACTAAGGGAAGGTTTAATGAAAGCTTACGAGACATTTTTACATTCAGACCCTATAAAGGAAAGGCTTTTCAGGGTTCACAAAAATGCTGTTTCCTTCATAAACTTAGAGATAAAAAAACATGATAGAAAGGAAATTTAACGTAGGTAATGTGGTAAGAACAAAGAAAAAAATAAAAAATGACGGCACTTTCCCTGGTATTCCTTGGGGTGAACTGATTGTTGGTATCGGAGAAGAGGGTGTCATTGTAGACGTAGGTTTATTTTTACTTACAAAGACCATTTACACGGTCTATTTTCCGAGATTAGAAATTTTCGTAGGGTGTCTTGAAAACGAATTGGAGTTAGTAGATGAGCAAAAAGCAAGCACTATTTAAAGGGATAATCACAGAGCTAGACGTAGGGGAGTTTTTTGCTGATGTTGCCGTAAAATTCCGAAATATAGAAGTTCGAATGGTTATACCAAGAACCACAGTAGACGAATGGGGTTTAAAATTAGGTGATAAAGTTTTTGTGCTTATGGAAGAAAAAGGCGGAGTTTATTTGTTTAAAAGGTAAAGCTGGTTTTTTATTCTTCTAACGCTATTGAACCACTTGGACATTCCTCTATAACTTCTAAAAGTGCATCTTTATAGGATGCTTCGGGATTGGGGTTCAAAACTACAGCAATACCTTTTTTAACAGTGAAGATCTCTGGTAGCTTTTCAGAACAAATCTCACATCCAGTGCATGTTTCTTCATTCACTACCACTTTCATGATCAAACCTCCGTAATCATAACCCTTTACTTCTTTCCTCAAGTATTTTCTTTGCTTTGTGATATAGTTCATGGATCCTGTAGGCTTCTTCAGAAACCTTTGGTATATCTTGCCATCTATGGGGCAATCCTTCCTCAGCCAAGTCATGAAGCATGGTAGCAGCCTTTACTGCAAGCATTCTCAATTTTTTTACTTCTTCTCTTAGTTCCTCAAGGCTCATAGCCATAAACCTCTCCTCTTCTGAATGGCACACGCTCTTATTGTCTGTACCAGCTTCTTTACAGGCTCCCACGCAAGTGTTTTCAATCATTACCCTTTGCTCACACATGCTCAACACCTCCTAAGTTAATTCTGTGCAATTTTTGTGCCAGCATTTTACTGGAACTTTTGTAAGGTTCATTACAGATTTTTGTTTAAATCGCTACATTTTTATCTATTTGCTGACCTAGAATATATGCCGAAAGCAATAGAAGCCTCTGCTCCTATAACTTCAGGATTAAAAGGTAAATAAGTTCTTATTGATTTAGTTAGCCCGTCTATGTGTATGCTAGACTTATTTACAAAAGCATTTTTGCCTATTAACGGTTTATTTTCTGGTATATGTATATTCGTCAAATTTATAAAGCTTTTTATAATGTTATACAGTTCCTTAACATTAATTCCTGTATCCACATTAAGTATGAGATTAAGGTAGGATACTACTTCCTCAGTGGGTGTTATTCCGCATCTTTCACCTAATCCAAGCAAGGATGCATTTATATACTTTGCTCCAGAAAGAAAAGCGGTGATTGAGTTTGCAGTTGCCATACCAAAATCGTTGTGAAAATGTACTTCTACATCTAAAAAAGAAGAAGCCATACGCACCAATTGAGAAACTTGTAATGGATTTAGGACACCTACTGTATCTGAAAGTCTAACTCTGTCAGCGCCCTCTCTTTTGATAATATCAAGAAGCTTTAAAATGAAATTTATATCAGCACGTGATACATCTTCAAAGCCTATGGATACATACAATTTCTTAGATTTAAGATAAGATAATATTTCCTTTACGAGCTTTAAAATGTACTCCCTATCTTTATTTAAGTCCATTTGTAGAAAGACACAGTTTTATGTCTGGTGCTTTCTCCTTTATA
>DAIRFT010000077.1:0-3319 GCA_036794885.1 Thermocrinis sp.
ATTCGTTTTATTATATCTAAGACGATGAAGGACGCCCTTAGAATAGCCCTACCCAAAGGCAGGCTCTTTGAGGAGACCTTGGAATTTTTTAAAAGCAAGGGCATCCTTGAGGAGACCTTTGAGGAGGGAAGAAGGCTTCAGGTTAGGGTGGGCGACTACGAGTTCCTTTTGGTAAAGCCCTTTGATGTGCCCGTGTATGTGGAAAACGGTGTGGCGGATTTGGGAGTGGTGGGTTATGATGTGCTGTTGGAGAGGGAGCCGGAAGTTTATGAACTTTACGACCTTGGCATAGGCTTTTGTAGGCTGGTCATTGCGGGAAAGGAGGAAAGGCTTGGGCAATACAAAAAGGCATCCTTTTTGAGGGTTGCCACCAAGTATCCCAAGATCACCCGGGAGTTCTTTTTGGAAAAGGGAATAAAAACAAAGGTTATCTATCTTAACGGCTCTGTGGAACTTGCCCCCCTTTTGAACCTATCGGATGTGATATTGGATTTGGTTCAAACGGGCAGAACTTTAAAGGAAAATAACTTGGTGGTCTTTGAGGAGATCAGCCCATCCACCGCAAGGCTCATATGCAACAGGGCAAGCTACCGCAACAAAAAGGATGAGATCTTTTCCTTTCTCAGCAAAGTTCAACGGGAGCGTCCAAAGGAGGCAATTCAACCTCACCCGTGGGCAATCTAACCTTACCCTTTGTCAAGCTTTCTATAAAGTCCAAGGCAAGCTCCAAGGTGCTAATATCCCTGCCATACAGTTTGGCTAGCTCTTCCAAGTTTGGCGGAGTAAATCCCTTTTGGGCTA
This sequence comes from Thermocrinis sp., assembly GCA_036794885.1. Lineage (GTDB taxonomy): Bacteria > Aquificota > Aquificia > Aquificales > Aquificaceae > Thermocrinis. Next base: position 802 of record DAIRFT010000077.1, read on the forward strand.
TAGCTTTGGCTATGGAATAGGTTTTCCTGTCTACCTCTGGATATATGTCTTTTATGTATGTGATCACCTCCACCGAATAGACCACCACCCGGTCTTTGCTTGCCAACTCTCTGATCATCTCCTCTAACCTGAGCTGGTCGTAGGTTTTAATTTGACCATCTGCCTTTATGCCCGCTATCACCCGGTTGCCGTCAAAGATGGCGTGGTAAAAGACAAAGCCCTGCGGAACCTTTTCCCATCCTTGCTCTTCCGCCAAACCCAAAAAGGCTCCCATAGCTTCTTCTCTGCTTGAAAAGATGCCTAAAAGACTATCAAAGCCCTCAGGCTCTATTTGAACCTCCACTACGGTGCAGTCTCCCACTTGCCCTGTTTGCACGCGGTAGCTTAGCTCCTGCCAATCTTTAAAAAGTTCGGAGATTTGCAAATCCACCTCTGCGGGTTCTCTAAAAAGCTTTCTTAACTTCATTGAAACAAGTTTAACTCAGAAAGGTTTATTATGCTATCCCTCTCAAACTGGTCCCTTTGGAACGGGTAATCTTTCCTGTAATGACAACCTCTTGATTCTCTTCTTTGCAGGCTTGCCCACAGGGTAGCCAGGGCGGTAATGCTCATATCAAAGAGCTGTCTGTTTTGAGGTGTTCTTTCCCACTCCTTCCAATCCCTGAGCCAATCTAAGAGTTTTTCTAAGCCTTTTCTTAAACTCTCCTCTTCCCTTTCAATTCCGCAATGCTCCCACATGAGCCTTTTTAGACCCTCAAAGGTGTATTTAGGCTGGCGGTTTCCTTGGGAGGAGTTTTTGAAGTGTCTTTTTGAGCCTTTGATGTGTTTTCTATCTTGGTATATTCGGTATGCGGTTCTGTAGCCAAAGACCAAGCCCTCCAGAAGAGAGTTGGACGCTAAACGGTTTGCCCCATGCACGCCAGTGCAGGCACACTCTCCAACCGCGTAGAGCCCCCAAAGGGCAGTTTGTCCGTAGGTGGATACTTCCAAGCCCCCTATGTAGTAATGGGCACCGGGTACTACGGGCACGGGCTCTTTGTATGGGTCAATGTTCCTTTTTAAAAGCTCAGAGTATATGACCGGGAACCTCTCCCTTAGGTCTATGCCCCTTTTTGCGATGGGTCTTAGGTCAAGGAAGACCTTTTCCCCTTCCTTTAGCTTTGAGTAAATTGCCCTTGCCACCTGGTCCCTTGGCAGTAGCTCATCCACAAAACGCTCACCCTTGCTATCTATAAGAATTGCCCCCTCCCCTCTGACCGCCTCGGAGATGAGAAAGGAGGTGCCCTCCAAGAGGGTAGGATGAAACTGCACAAACTCTGGGTTCTTTATGGGAACGCCCTTCCTGAAGGCTATACCTATGCCATCCCCCTTTACATGTCCGGAGGAATGCAAGAACATAGAGCCCGCACCGCCCACCGCAAGCACCAAAAGATTGGTTCTCAAAAATCTAAGGCTTCCCTTTTCATAGATCAAAGCACCCTCCACACACTCATCTCCCAAAATCTCTTGAAGTTCCCCCTCTATTATCCTTATTCCCCTCTCCTTTACTCTGTTCCAAAGGGTGGTGTATATTGCCTTTCCTGTGTAGTCCTTTACCTTTAAAACCCTCGGAAAAGAGTGTCCCCCTTCTAAGGCAGGCTCTGGGTCAAAGACTACTCCCCATCTTTCAAGGTCTGCCACCCTTTGAATGCCCTCCTCCACCATGATAAGCAGAGCCTTAGGGTTGCAAAGTCCTCTACCAGCCCTTAGGGTGTCCATAAAATGCAACGATGGGCTGTCCTGTGGATGCACCGCACAGGCTATACCACCCTGAGAGTAAAAGGTGTTTCCTATGCCCCTGGTCAGCAGGGTAGGCTTTAGTCCAAGCTCAGAGAGAACTAAGGCACAGGTGAGACCCCCTATACCGCTTCCTACGATGAGGACCTCAACCTCTTCCTCCGGCAATAGGGCGGTGTCAAAGTTGAGAAAGTGCATGAGAAACTGCCCTTAGTATGACCTCTGTGAGCCTTTCTGGGTCGTGCCTTATAAAGTCTTCATTTTCTCCTATGAGGTCCTCCGCGTAGACGGTTATTCCCTCCCTGGCGATCTTTGCCACATCGGGAATTACCGGTTCCTGACCTTGTTCTATGTACCTCCTCAAAAGGTTATCGGAGGGCATCTTTGTATTCACAATGGCTATGTCTATCTTTGAAAGACCCGTTGCAGTCAAAAAGCCCTTTATGTGGTCATAGGCGGTGTAGCCATCCGTTTCTCCCGGCTGGGTCATAGCGTTTACCACAAAGACCTTGAGGGCTGGAGAGGTTTCCACCGCAGACTTTATGTCCTTTATGAGCAAATTGGGCACTATGCTGGTGTAAAGGCTACCGGGACCAAAGACTATAAGGTCTGCACTCTGAAGCTTTGCTATGGCGTCTATGGGAGGCTTGGCATCCTCAGGCTCAATCCAAATACGGACTATCTTAGCCTTACTACTTTTTCCGTATTCGGTTATGCTTTCCTCCCCTTCAACCACCTTTCC
>DAIRFT010000078.1:0-3284 GCA_036794885.1 Thermocrinis sp.
TCCCTTATGGGATACCTAAAAAGCCATCATGCGTTGAAGCAGGAAGCTCCACCTTCTATAAGGTGGAGTAGTTCACCCTACCAGATACATAGTTTCCGCTTCCACCGCCTTTTTGCCATCCTCCAAGATCATATCCCTGTAAGACTTGCCCGCGGGTACCATGGGAAGAACGTTTTCTTCCTTATCCACCACAAAGTCAAGGACTACTGGTCTGTCTTGGACCTTCAAGGCTTCTTCTATTATTTCCCTTACTTCTTTAGGTTTTTCTGCCCTAAAGCCTACCGCACCACAGGCTTCCGCCAATTTTACAAAGTCCGGCTGAACGTTCAAGTCCACCTCCGCATACCTTCTGTCGTAAAAGAGCTCTTGCCACTGGCGAACCATTCCCAAGTAAGCGTTGTTTATTATGGCGATCTTTACGGGCACCTTATACTGCACTGCGGTGATGAGCTCTTGCATCGTCATAACAAAGGAACCGTCACCGTCTATAACAAACACCTCCTTTTCTGGTCTTCCGATCTTTGCCCCAATGGCAGCAGGAAAGCCAAAGCCCATAGTTCCAAGCCCTCCGGAGTTTATAAACTGCCTTGGGAATTTGTATTTATAGAACATAGCCGCCCACATCTGATGCTGACCTACCCCTGCGGTAATTATGGCATCTCCCTTTGTAGCTTCCCATATTTGCTCCACCACATACTGAGGCTTTATAACGCTGTCAGAATTTCTATACCTCAAGGGATACTTCTTTTTCCAACCTTCTATGCGCTCTATCCACTCCTGCCTTTCTTTGGGGAAGAGGATCTTAGCACCCTCCTTTTTTATCTCCTCTATGAGCTTTCTGAGGACTATTTTTACATCTCCCACTATGGGCACATCCACCGTTATGTTTTTGGATATGGACGCGGGGTCTATGTCTATGTGTATGATCTGGGCTTGGGGCGCAAACTCCTCTACCTTTCCTGTAACCCTGTCGTCAAAACGGGCACCCACCGCGATCAAAAGGTCGCAGTTATAAACCGCCATGTTTGCATAATAGGTGCCGTGCATTCCCAACATATGCAGAGCCAACGGATGGTCTTCTGGGAAGGCACCCTTACCCATATTGGTGGTGGTAACGGGTATTTTCATAAGCTCCGCCAACTCCACCAGTTCCTTCTGTGCTTCCGATTGAACCGCACCACCACCCACATACAGCACCGGTCTTTTTGCAGACATTATGAGCTTTGCAGCCTTCTTAATTTGCTGAGGGTTGCCTTCCACATGTGGTTTGTAGCCGGGAAGGGAGTCTCTGACCTCCTCATCCGTTGGAATGGAAACGTCTGAGAGCTTTTGGGTTATGTCCTTTGGAATGTCTATGAGCACAGGTCCCGGTCTTCCTGTGGATGCTATGTAAAAAGCCTGCCTTATTATGAGAGGAAGGTCTTCAATACGCTTTACTAAGAAGTTATGCTTGGTTATGGGTCTGGTAATTCCCACTATATCCACCTCTTGGAAGGCATCGTTGCCTATCAGATGGGTGGGCACCTGCCCTGTGATGAATACCACGGGCACCGAATCCATGTATGCATCCGCAATGGGAGTTACCAGGTTAGTGGCACCCGGTCCGGAGGTTGCCATGGCAACGCCCACTTTTCCGGTAGCCTTTGCGTAGCCTTCCGCCATATGCCCTGCACCCTGTTCGTGCCTTGCCAGAATATGCTTTATTCCACCCTGCCTGTAAAGGGCATCATAGACCTCCATTATGGCACCGCCGGGTATGCCAAAGACCACCTCCACCCCTTCTTTTTTTAGGGTTTCTATAACAATGTCTGCACCCTTTCTTAGCATTGGACCACCTCCGTAGTTTTTAGGCTCCCAAAACCCACTCTCCCTTACCGTCTTTATAGACCTCTTTTTTCCAAATGGGCGCCCTCTTTTTTACCTCATCTACCACATACCTGCAGGCAGAAAAGGTCTCCTCCCTGTGCCCACCGTAGGCTATCACTAAGAAGGAGGGCTCGCCTACCTTAACCACACCAAGCCGATGATGTATAAAAACCTCCTTTACGGGAAACTTGGCTAAGGCTTCCTGCCTTATTTCCTCCATTACCTTTATTGCCATCTCTGGAAATGCTTCGTAATGAAGCTCTTGCACCCCATCGTCCTCCCGGGCTATGCCCAAGAAAACCACACTGGCACCACAGTCCTCCGGAGGCTGATAGGAGGACAGCACGCGCTCCGCCCCCAACCATTCCACACCTAAATACACCTTTGGAACCATAGGAGTTAAATATATAACCTATCTTCTGTATATTGCAATATTTTTCAAATGGTCCCTGTAATTGGAACTAAAAGCATGTCTGCCATTGCCCATAGACACAAAGTAAAGGTAATCTGTCTTAGCGGGATTCAGAACCGCCTCCAAGGACTGAAGGCTTGGGTTGCATATGGGGGATGGGGGAAGTCCCTTGTGGTAATAGGTGTTATAAGGGTCCTCCAATTGCAAATGTTTCCTGGTTAAGACACCCTTCCACTCTCCCCTTCTTTTCAGGGCGTATATGACGGTAGGGTCTATCTGAAGGGGCATTCCCAACTTTATCCTGTTCAAGATCACCGAGGCGATGATAGGTCTCTCCTCTGGCACCGCGGTCTCTTTTTCCACCATAGAGGCAATTATCACCCATTCCTCAAGGGTTAGGTTTCTCTCTTCTAACTTTGCCCTAAGGTGTTCTGTCCTTCTGAGAAAGTTTTTAAACATCACATCCACCACCCTGAGGGGATGGGTGTTTTTTGAAAAGTAGTAAGTATCTGGGAACAAAAAACCTTCCATGGTGTAAGTCTTGAGCCCATATCTTTTGGCGGTTTCCGGGGAGTTTGCTACTTTCAAAAAATCTTCCCCTTTGCAGATAGAGTATTCCTCCAGAAGATCTGCTATATCATACAGGTCAAAGCCTTCTGGTATGGTGATTTTGTAAAGCTTTCTTTGCCCTCGGTGAATTTTTATGTAAGCGTCCCAAGGGAAAACCCAACCCTTGAACTCATATTCTCCCGCCTCCAACTTTCCCCTAATTAAAGAGTGGATGGTCATAAAAGATATAGGGCTTCTTATCACACCCTCCCTGTAGAGCAGAAGGGCAATATCTAAGCTGGTTTTCCCGTAAGGGATCTCCACCGTCCTTTCGGTCTTGACGGGAAAAAAGGAATAGACCAAAAAGACAAAAACCAAGCCAAGAATAGCCAAAAGCCTTATCATAGACTTTCAAAAAACTCAATGAGCATTACATAAGCTGAAAGCGAATCCTTCA
>DAIRFT010000011.1:0-14240 GCA_036794885.1 Thermocrinis sp.
AAGGAATACATAGACTTTTTGATGTCTTGGGGTCCCCTCATCTTGGGACACTCCCATCCGAGGGTAGTTAAGGCCCTTGAGGAGCAGGCAAAGAAAGGACTGTCTTATGGCATCACAAACCCCCACGAGATCACCTTAGCGGAGCTTGTGGTCTCTGCCATTCCCTCAGTGGAGATGGTCAGGTTTGTATCCTCGGGCACCGAGGCTACCATGTCTGCCATAAGGTTGGCAAGGGGCTACACAGGTAGAAAGTACATAGTCAAGTTTGAGGGTTGCTATCACGGACATTACGATGGGTTGTTGGTAAGTGCGGGCTCTGGAGTTGCCACCTTGGGAATTCCGGGCACACCGGGGGTGCCAGAAGAGATCGCAAGCCTTACCATGGTTTTACCCTACAACGATGTGGATGCCCTAAAGGAAACCTTTGAAAGATACGGACGGGATATAGCCTGCGTGATCGTAGAACCGGTGGCGGGCAACATGGGAACTGTCCTTCCAAAGGATGGCTTTTTGCAAGCTCTGAGAGAGATCACAAGACAATACTCTTCCCTTCTTATCTTTGATGAGGTCATGACCAACTTTAGGCTCTCTAAGGGTGGAGCCCAGGAGCTCTATTCAGTAGAGCCAGACCTTACATGCATGGGAAAGGTCATTGGGGGAGGTATGCCCTTGGGTGCATACGGGGGCAAAAGGGAGATAATGGAAAAGGTGGCACCGGAGGGTCCTGTCTATCAGGCGGGAACCTTATCGGGCAATCCTATGGCTATGGTGGCGGGCATAGCCACCCTCTCTGAACTCTTTGAGAAGAACCCTTACGACTACTTAGATGAGATCACCCAAACCCTCTGCGAAGGTATTAGCAAAATCCTAGAGGATAAGGGAATACCCCACACTATAAACAGGGTAGGTTCTATGCTAACGGTCTTTTTCACAGACCAAGAGGTGTCCGACTACAGGACCGCAAAAGGCTCAGACCTTGGGCTCTTTGCCAAGTTCTTTAGGGCACTGCTCAGAGAGGGCGTTCTCATTCCACCTTCCCAGTTTGAGGCATGGTTTTTGAGCACCGCCCACACAAAGGAAGACATAGAAGAAGCCCTAAACCGCATAGAAAGGGCTGTTAGCTCAATTTAATGCCTTGTATATGTAATAGTTTTCCAACACGCGCCTTACATAGTTTCTTGTCTCGCTTATGGGAATGGTCTCTATGAACACATAGGGGTCTGCGTGTTGGATAAAGCCTCTAACTCGGTTTGGTCCTGCGTTGTAGCTAGCTATTGCCCTAACCCAATCGCCCTTCCAGAGCTCTATCATCTCCCTTAGGTATGCGGTGCCCAAGAGTATGTTTTCCCTTGGAGAAAAGACACTGTTGGGAATTCTGTATCTTTGGGAGACTTCCCTTGCGGTAAAGTCCATCAGTTGCATAAGCCCCTTTGCACCGCTGGGAGATATTGCCCAAGGGTCAAATAAGCTCTCCTGCCTCATAACCGCCCATATAAGGTTTTTATCCACACCAAAGGTTTTGTGAGCTTCCTCCACGAACTCCCTGTAGGGTGTAGGATAGGCTATGTATTGGTATATATCAGACCTAATGCCAAACCTTCTAACCGCCAGCCTTATGGCTAAGAAAGGGTCAAACTTCTGAATGGCAACAATGTCCGACGTGGTAAATTTGTCTATGTTCCTAAAAGCCTCCAAACGGGCATAATGCAAAAAGCCCGCTTCTGTTATGCTTCTTATGGTGCTTGTCATGGAGGTTTCTTCTGCGCTGGCAAAGAATACCTTTAACCCTCTGATAGCCACCGGTTCTCCCAGTTGCACCTTTGCCATCTTTGAATAAAAGCCTGTACCCTTTGACGCCCTCAAAAGATGTTCCCCAGCTTTTTGAAAATCTCCCAATTTTTCGTAGCTTTTGTAAAGCCAAAAGTGCGCTTGCGCCTTCTCCTCATCCGAGGAAGACAGGTTCAAAGCCCTTTGGAAGGCATCAACTGCCTTTTGGTAGTCCTCCAGTATGAAAAGAACCAGCCCTAACTGAAAGTGCTTTTGATAAGCCTCTTCCATCATAGAAAACCACTCCAAAGCCTTTTGGTAATTTCCCCTGTACAAAGAGAGCCGACCTGCATAAAAGAGGGCTTGATTGTATTCTTCATAGCCTTTAAGTCTAAGAATGGCTCTCTTAAACTCCTCCTCAGACACATTAAAAACCACCCTTGCGTATTTTAAGGTTCCCTCCCTGCTGTTGCAGTCTTTGAGCACTTCCATGGCTTCCTTGTACAGTTTCAATCTTTCATAAGCCTCTCCCAAAAGGGAGCAAGCCTTGGGTATGCCCTGCAATAGGTTTATTGCTTCTCTGTATTGTCTTCTTCTTATAAGCTCTTGTCCAACCTTTAACCTTTCCTCCTCAGTTAGAAAAACCTCTGGTATGTAATCCTTGAAGAGATGGGGAAGGTTCAACAGGGCAGTTTTTTTATCTAAGTTCATAACTCTCCAGAGGCGGGCGTATCTTTCCACATAGTCAAACTTCAAAGCCTTGGGATTAATCTCCTTCAAAAGCTTCTCAGCCCTCCTTAATTCTCCCCTCCGGTAGTATTCCTCCGCCAGCAAGAGCCTCAGATCATCTACAAAAACTGCGTTGGGATAATCCTTCAAAAGCCTTTCACCCAAAGCTAAGTCCCGTTTTTGTAAAAACTCAGATAAAAGGGCATACCGCTGAGGAAGTTGGGGAAAGGCAAAGGAAAACAGCACAAAAATCAGAAAAAGTGCTACGCGATCCACGAGATGATCAGGTATATAAGTATAGCAAAGACAAAGTTTATGGCAATGAGGCTTGGGATTGCACTGAACTTACCTTTTCTGTATTGGAAAAAGTAGATGTATGCAAAGTTTAGCACCATGAGGGCAAAGAGAAGGAGCTTTAGGTGAAAGAGAAAGTTGGAGGAAAAGTCCTTCCTGTAGCCGTGCCAGAGCCCAAAACCCGTGATGAAAAGAACGAGTATAGATAGCCACGCGCCCAAAAAGAACCTTCCGTATAGATTTTGGACAAGGCTCTGCTTTGGACCCTCTGGCAAGCTTTTAAGGGATGGTCTAAGGAAGAGCAATGTGTATGCCATCCCACCCACCCAAAGGGTAGCAAAAAAGAGATGCAAAAAGAGAAGGCTCCTTATCATAGCTCCAAATTAACCTTCTTTACCTGAACCTTACCTTCTGCCAGTTCCTCTATAGCATAAAAGGTTTTCTTTATGAGTTCTTTCTTTACCTTGTCCCTGACAAATATATCGTCTCCTTCTTTGAGTAGCTGTTCAACCCTTTTTGCCACCGCATGCACCAGTTCATACCTACTGCTTACCTGCTTTAGGGCACCCTCTATGTTAGGTCTTTTGCCCATGGCTTACCTCCGTACATTCTTTTTCCAAAAGCTTTATTATTTTATCATCTTTGAGGAACCTTGAGATGTTTGCCAAAAAGTTCTTGGAGGTATATCTTGAAGACAGGATTATATTTTTGAGAGTCTCCACCGTTTCATCCAAAAATTCATTTACCACTATGTAGTCAAAGTGTTTTGCACAGGAGATTTCCCACTCCGCAGTGCGTAAGCGCTCTTGGAGGTTTTCGTGCCCGTAGCCCCTGGTTAAAAGCCTCCTTTCGAGCTCCTCCATGGATGGAGGAAGCAAGAACACGAGCACGCTATTTGGGAAATTTCTCTTTATGGTCATGGCACCCTGCACATCAATGACCAAAAGGGAGTCATAACCTTCCTCTTCGTTTTTTAAAACCTGATCCTTTGGCGTCCCGTAATAGTTGCCATACACCTTCGCGTACTCCAAAAACACGCCCTCCCTTATACCCTGTTCAAACTCTTCCAGTGTAAGGAAGATGTAATCAACACCCTCCACTTCGCCCTCTCTTTTCGGTCTGGTGGTTGCGGTGATCACACGCCTTATGTCCTCTACGTTCTTTATGATAAAGTTTGCCACCGTAGTTTTCCCCGTCCCCGAGGGTGCGGAAAGGACAAAGAGCATGAAAAAAATTATAAACCAGCTGAAGAAACTACAAACGGTATAACCCTGAAGGCTGTCTGCAGACGTCCCAAACCACAAACTCCCTTGATGCTTTATCCTACAGGCTTCCTCTGAAGGAGAGGATTTTTCAGCCTTTCTGAATTTCTCACCCAAGGTGTGTGTCTTTTTACTTTAAAATATATTATCAATGAATTACGCACCTCAAATATTGAACTACTTGGGAAGCTCAAGCACCGTTTCAGAGGTTTTCTTGGCACCAAATGCGTCTCCCATGGAAAGGAGGGAGGGCAAACTGGTAAGATTTATGCCTGTAGTCCTTACTAGCGAAGATATAAGAGACACCTTAGTGGCACTAAAAAGCTACGCATCTGGCTCGTTAGGTCCCTTGGGTAAGCAAGGTTCCTTTTCTTTTAGCATACACAAAAGCGGGCGTTTTAGGGTTTCATACATGACACAGCAGGGCAGTTATGTAATATCCATAATCAAGACACCCTTTGAAATACCAACTATAGAAGAGCTTTGCCAAGACCCACCCCATGTAATAAAGGAGATAAACCGAATAGTAGGAGACCTATCTGGCAGGTGTGTGGTGATAACGGGCAGAGATCATATAAAAGCTTCCATGTTTGCTTACTCTTTACTACAGCATGTTAGCATCCACTTTTCAAAGGTAATTTACATATTGGAAGAGCCTCTAAACTACCTTTTGAAGCATGGGAACTCTTTGGTTATACAGAGAGAGATAGGCACAAATGTGGAAACTTTGCAAGAAGGGCTTGGGGACGCCAAGCTAATAAAACCTGATATTTTTTATATAGGCTATACAGAACTTTTTGATGAGAGGGAGATAGGAGAAATAGTTAAAATTCTGGAAAGTGGGACGTTGGTATTCATAAACATACCATACATAAGCCAGCAAAAGCTAGTTAATGATCTTAAGGACCTGGTGCCTTCCACAGAAAAAATAATGATGTTAGAAGATGAAAAGGGCGTCATAAAAGTTTCCTTTAGGGAAATACGACTTCTGGAATGGGAAAACCGTTGAAGGGTGCTGCATATACAGTTGTGTATGCCCCAGCGGAGAGGATGTATAAGAAATCTCCCACCTCTGGCTCTGGAAGGGCTACATTCCTTGCCACCACATCCATACTATCGCAGGATACACCACCGATGGTCCATTCTTTTAGCTCACCTTCTCTGTCTAAGTAAAAGGCATACCTTATACCTCCTAAGGCTTCCGCAAGACCGTTGAACACGCCCGTGTCTATGTAAAGCCAGAGGTCCTCTCCCCTTTTTGCCTTTCCTATGACCCTGCATACCATAATACCCTGGTCTCCTACTATGCCCCTGCCCGGTTCCATTTGGAGTTCGTAGGGCAGTATGGGAAAGAACTTCTGAAGTAGCCCCCTTACATAGTATGCTATATCCTCTATGCTTAGGGCTTCGTAGCTGTATCTGACCGGTATGCCCCCACCAATGTTTAACATCTTGAGTTTTAGACCCCTCTCCCTTGCCTTTTCCCAAAGCTCTGATGCGGTTTTTATGCCTATAAACCAGTTTCTAAAGTTGTTGCACTGAGAACCCACATGGAAGGTTATGCCATAAGGTATCAGCCTTTTTTCTCTTGCGTATTCCAAGATGTCCAGGGCGGTATCTAAGTCTACGCCAAACTTTTTGGAAAGAGGCCAGTCGCTTCCTTCGTTGGGCACAGCAATTCTAACATACACCTTTGCCCTGCTTGCTAAGGCTGATATTTTATCCACCTCTGTAAAGGAATCCACCGCAAACCGGTCTACTCCTTTTTTGTAAGCGTACTCTATAAACTCGGGAGGTTTAACTGGATTGCTTGATATAATCCTGTTTGGGCTCACACCCACACTAAGCACCTTGTTTAGCTCTTCCGTAGAAGCCACTTCAAACCCTGCCCCAAGCTCAGCAAGTGCTCTTATGATTCTTTCATGGTCGTTTGCCTTTACCGCATAATATACGTTGAAGTTGGGAAAGTGATACTTGAGTTCTATGTATCTGCCCTTTATTCCCTCCAGGTCCATAAGCAGAAGAGGAGTTTTTTCGGGCTTCAGGTAAGGCAAAAGGTAGTCCTTGCCTTCAATGAAAGAAAGAAAGCTTTTCTTTGCGAATTCAAACTGCACGCTCTTGTGGTCTAAAAGGGTCTCCGCCATAATGGACAAAAATATAACCTTACATCAGTTCTTTGTGTATGCCCTCTATGTATATTCTCTCTATCACCCTTCTTGCTATAGGTGCAGCTACAGACCCTCCAGATCCACCGTGTTCTACCAAAACGCCTACCACAAAGAGGGGATCTCTGTATGGGGCAAAGCAGACGAACCAGGCGTGGTCCCTGAGTTTGTAGGGAAGGTTCTTCCTTCTTGCGCTTATAGAAGCCACCTGGGCGGTGCCTGTCTTTCCGGCGATCTCTGCAATAGGAGAGTTGGCCTTAGTACCCGTTCCAGACCTAACCACATCCCTCATAGCCTCCTTGACAAGGGCAAAGTGTTCAAGGGGTGCTTTTATAACCTTATATACACTCTTTCTATTCTTCCAAACTACTCGCCCTTCTGGGTCCCTAATTTCTTTGACCAAGAAAGGCTTATAAATAACTCCATCGTTTGCTATACCCATCACCATCAGGCACTGTTGAAGGAGGGTCGCCTTTAGGTACCCTTGACCTATAGACATATTGACCGTATCTCCCCCATACCATGGTTCCCTTTTGACCTTTCTTTTCCACTCGGGATTGGGCATTATGCCCTGTGCGTTTGGTAGTTCAAAGGGCACGCTTTCTCCAAAGGAAAAGTTCCTAAGGATGGCCTCCATCTTCCTTGGTCCAAGCCTGTTGTAGCAAAAGCTATAAAAATAAACGTCGCAAGAGTCTCGTATGGCAGTGCGCATGTTCTCCCAGCCGTGTCCGCTTCTTAGCCAGCAGTAAAAATCCCTATTGCCAAGGGAAAACTTTCCTCTGCAGAAGACACCCTCCTTTGGGCTCACTCCCTCCTGCAAAAGTCCAATTGCCAAACCAACCTTTATAACAGAACCTGGTGGATAAAAGGCGCTCAATGCCCTGTTAAAAAGAGGGTTCATAGGGTCCTTTTGATAATCTTCCCACTTATCGTATATTAGGTTTGGGTCGTAGGAAGGATAGCTCATCAAAGCTAAGACCTCCCCCGTGTCTGCCCTTAAAACTACTATGGCACCCGCCTTGTGCCCAGAGGCTTTAAAAACCTCAAAAGCGATCTTCTGAATTCGGCTATCTATTGTGAGAACCAAACTGTTGCCTTTCTTGGGTGCAGTTTCCTTGTAAGTTCCTATAACCTTTCCCACCGCGTTGACGATGAGTTCCTCCGTGCCAACCCAACCGAGAAGCTGTTCATCAAAAATCCTCTCCAAGCCCTGCCTTCCCACCAGACTCTGAAAGGATATTCTTTCCTTGTATTTCTCTATGTGTTCCTGCGTTGGATAGCCCACATAACCCAAAAAGTGGGCACACTCTTCTCCAAAGGTATAAAACCTTTTTGGAAGCATGTTTATGAAAACACCCGGCAGGCGGTAGCTGTTGTTATAAAACTTATCCAGCTCTTCCTGACCTTCCAACTTTCTTAAGAGTATAGGTTCAATGCTTCTTTTTTTGCTTTGCAAAAACTCATAAGATAGCTTTATGCCAAAAAGCTCATCAAGATTTTTAAGGGTTTTTTCTAAAGTGCTTTTCTCCTCTATCAACTGAGGGTCCAAAAATAGGGCGTATTCGGGTATGTCGTAGGCTAACTTTACGCCGTTTCTGTCAAGGATGTCTCCTCTCTGGGCGTAGACCACTCTTCGCCTTATGTAGTTTCTCTTCGCCAAGTTTTTGTAATACTCTCCTTTAAAGATCTGTAAGTAAAAAAGCCTAAAGACTAAAGCCAAGTAAAGGAAAACAGAGAGTAATAGCACCAGTAGGAAGTTCCTACGTCTCATTTTTCAGCAATTTCTTTCCAAAATAATAAACCACCGCCAACTCTACAAAGAACCCAATCAAAAGAGGGATGGGCTCCAAAGGGTAGTAGAATTTGGACCTAAAGAGCAAAAGTCTGTAGGCGTGTTCCAAAAGGGCTACTATCAAGTAGGCAACAACGAGGGAGGTAAGGGTTTCTATAAAGAACTTTCTCTTTATAAAGCTAAGCACAAACAGGGCTAAGAGCTTACCCGATGCATGCCACCCCAGAGTGTCCAATAGCACATCCAGGAGAAGTCCCCCTATAAAGCCCCTTGGGTAATTTGTGGGACCTCTGGCATTTGAGAGGAAAAGAAGAGCTAAAAGGAGGTCCGGGACAAACAGATAACTTCCAAAAATTCCAACCAACACCGAGCTCTGAAGAAAAAGGACCAAAGCTAAAAGCAAATAAAACATCAAAGCCTTCTCCTCAACACCAGCACGAAATCAACCCTTCTAACATCTCCATAAGGTTTTACCTCAACCCTTTTGAAAAACTGTTCTCCTGAAGGATAGACTTCATAAACCTCCCCTATTTCAAGGGGAGGGAGTCTAAGGCTTCTCAAAAAAACCTTCTCCCCTTTTTTTAGTTCATCCTCTTGGGGGACATGCAAAAGACTACCCTTTGGAAACCCACCCCTATATATGTAGTTTTTCCCACCCGCGGTGGCGCTTACGTGGAGGTTCTCCGACCAAACAGTCCTGACCCTTGAAGTGCCCGCATAAACCTGATCCACAATGCCCAAAAATATGTTTCTGTGGGCTACCACAAAACCCTCCTCAAGCCCATCCTTCTTTCCCTTATCAAGGAGCATAAACTCGTCCCTCCCCGAAGGGTCGTAGGCAACCACACCCGCAAGGGTATATTCAACGGTGGGAGGTTCTTCCGTTATTCTTTTCAATTGGAAAAGCTCACGCTTACAACCCTCAAGCTCGCTGACCTTTAGACTAAGTGCGCTGACCTCCTCCACCAACTTTTTGTTTCTTTTTTGTGTATCCACTAAAAACACATAAGTATTGACAAGGTCTTGAACTCTTCTTGTGGTCTGAGCCTTGAACTCCATCACAGGCATTAAAAGGCTGTTTATAAGACTTGCGAAGGGAGAAAGCAAAGGGTAAGAAGACAGATTAAACAAATAGGCAAACACGCTGAGCAGGAAGAGAGAAAAATAAAACAACCTCTCCTTCATTCCATGGATACTCGCCTTATTAGGTGGATCTTATCAAGTATGGAACCCACACCCCTTGCCACTGCGGTTATAGGGTCCTCGCAGTATCTGGTTATTATCCCCGTCTCTCTGCGCACCCTCACATCCAAATTTCTGAGGAGGGAGCCACCTCCTGCCAAGGTAATGCCCCTTTCTGCAATATCTGAGGCAAGCTCCGGCGGTGTTCTTTCAAGGGTAGCCTTTATGGCGTTTATTATGGCACTAACCACATCTTCCAAAGCTTGTGTAATCTCCCTGTTCGTTATGGTTATAGTCTTTGGAAGCCCAGTTATGTCTCTGCCTTTTATTTCCATAGTCCTCTCTTCCTCTTCCTCCACTGCACTTCCAAGTTCTATTTTTATCCTCTCTGCGGTCTGTTCCCCAATCAATATGTGGTGCTTTTTCTTAATGTAGTTGGCTACCGCCTCCGTCATCTCGTCCCCCGCCACCCGGATAGAGGTGGATACCACTATGCCCGCCAGGGATATTACCGCTATCTCTGTGGTACCCCCTCCAATATCCACGATCATATTTCCAATAGGTTCGTCTATGGGAAGGCCGGCGCCTATGGCCGCTGCCATGGGTTCCGCTATCAAATACACTTCCCTTGCGCCTGCGCTCTTTGCAGCATCTATAACTGCCCTCTTTTCCACCTGTGTGACGCCCGAGGGAACACCTATTACCACCCTTGGCTTTGGTCTGAGTATGCCACCGCCTACTACTTTGTTAATAAAGTAAGAGAGCATTATTCTTGTTGCCTCAAAATCCGTTATAACTCCATCTCTGAGAGGTCTTATGGTTTGTATTGTCTCAGGGGTTTTTCCAAGCATTTCTTTAGCTTCCTTCCCAACCGCTATGACTTTTCCAGTTTTCACGTCTACTGCCACTATGGAGGGTTCAGAAAGAACAACCCCTTTGCCCTCCACGTAGATAACCGTGTTGGCGGTGCCAAGGTCTACGCCTATGTTGTTGGAAAACAGACCAAAAAGTTTTATTATTTCGCTTAGCATAAGATGGATATTTTAAAATAACTTCCCTATGCGATGGAGTAAATACTTTTGGTATACGCTAAAGGAAGAGCCGGCGGATGCGGAGGCAGTTTCTCACAAACTACTGCTAAAGGGTGGATTTTTGGCTCAGGTTGCCTCTGGCATTTACGAATACACACCGCCCGCCCTCAAGGTTCTAAGGAAGATAGAAAACATAGTCAGAAAGGAGATGGACAGGAGCGGAGCCCAAGAGGTGCTTTTGAGCGTCCTGAACCCCTCTGAGCTTTGGAAGGAAACTGGAAGGTGGGACGCCTACGGAAAGGAACTTTTTAAACTGCAGGACAGACACGGAAGGGAATACTGCCTTGGACCTACCCACGAGGAGGAGATCACAGACCTCTTTAGGAGGTTCATAAACTCCTACAAAGCATTGCCCCTTATCTTGTATCAAATACAGGTAAAATTCAGGGACGAGAAAAGACCGCGCTTTGGCTTGATTAGGTCAAGGGAGTTCTTGATGAAGGATGCTTATTCTTTTGATGAGGATGAGTTCTCTGCCATGATCTCTTACGAGTCTATGAAATTTACCTACGAGAGGATCTTTAAAAAGCTCAGGCTAAACACCCTTTTGGTGGAGGCAAGCGTGGGCACCATAGGTGGGAAGATGTCCCACGAGTTTGTGATCCTTACCGATTACGGAGAGGCAAAGGTGGCATTTTGTGAAAACTGTGGATACTCCGCCAACGCAGAGATTGTCCCCCTCCCAAAGCACAAAGAAGAGGCAGAGGAAGAAAAGCCCATGGAAAAGGTCTATACGCCCAACACGACCACCATTGCCATGCTCTCCGACTACCTAAAGGTGCCCGCTTACAAGATTCTTAAGGCTTTACTTTATGTAAAAGGGAACGGAGAAAGGGTAATGGTTCTCATAAGGGGAGACAGGGAGGTGGACGAGAAAAAGCTTGAAGCCCTCTTTGGCACGGAGGATTTTCGCTTGGCTTCCGAGGAAGAAATAAAGCAATGGCTTGGCACTACAAAGGGTTTTGTGGGTCCCTTTAACCTGCTGGAGGATATAAAGGTCCTCTGGGACAACTCCACCTATGGCGTAAAGAACATGGTGGTAGCCCTAAACGAGCCTGATTACCATTACATAAACGTGAACCCAGGGAGAGACATCCAGTACGGAGAGTTTGTGGATGTTTGCGAAGTGGAGGAAAGAGATCCATGCCCTAAGTGTGGTGGTTCTCTCAGGGTAGGGCGTGGTCTTGAGCTCGGACACATATTCCTTTTGGGAACAAGATACTCAGAACCTATGAGAGCCCTGATAAAGGACCGCTTTGGTCAGGAAAAGCCGGTGGTTATGGGATGTTATGGCATTGGTATATCCCGATGCCTTTCTGCCATAGTGGAGCAGTATCACGACGAGAAGGGTATAAAGTTTCCTACGGTGGTGGCACCCTTTGAACTAAACATCATCTGCGTCAATACCTCCGACGAGACCCAAAGGCCTGTGGCGGAAGGACTTTATATCAAGGCTATGGAGATGGGCTTGGATGTTATCTATGACGATAGGGATGAAAGCCCGGGCTTTAAGTTTGCAGACGCAGAACTCTGTGGATTTCCTTACATTTTGGTAGTAGGGAAAAAAGCAAAGGATGGAAAGGTGGAGCTGTGGAAAAGACACACCGGCGAGAGAATAGACCTTTCGGTGGAGGATGCCCTACCTTATGTTAAGGAGCTTGTAGAAAAGGATAAACAGTGAGGGAAAGCCTCTACTGGTGGCTTGCACTAAAGTCTGTTGTAGGGCTTGGAGAGAGGAGTATAAAAAAGCTCTATCAGGCTTTCAAAGACCCAAGGCTTGTTTTTGAGGCGGAACAATTGGAACTTAAAGCCCTTGTGGGCGATGCAAAGATGCAGGCAATAAAGGAAAAGAAGTTCAGCTTTGAACCGGAAGAGGTTATAAAAGTTGTGGAAAGGGAAGGGATAAACTGGGTGTGCCTTTCGGACCCTCAATATCCCGTAAGGCTGAAGGAAATTGAGGACCCACCGCCCGTGTTATTTTACAGAGGAGAGCTAAAAACGGTAAGCTGTTTTGGTGTGGTTGGCACGCGCAACCCAGACGGCTACAGCATAAGATACACAAAGGAATTGGTGGGATTTTTGGTGGGCAAGGGCTATGCCATAGTTTCAGGGGGAGCCAAGGGCATAGATGCTTATGCCCACAAATTTTGCATAGAAGCGGGTGGCTATACCCTCTGCCTTTTGGGAATGGGTATCCTTGAGGTGCCCCAAAGGATGCAGGACTTCATCCTCAGAAGCGGTGTTCTTCTTTCTGAGCTCCTACCCTGGGAAAAGGCAGACAAGCATACCTTTCCAAGGAGAAACAGGCTCATAAGTGGCATCTCCGAGGGTGTTTTTGTGGTAGAAGCGGGAGAGAACTCGGGCGCCCTCATAACAGCTTACTACGCCAAAGAGCAAAACAGACCCGTTTATGTGCATGTGGGCTATGGCATAAGCGAAAGGTGGGAGGGTTGTATAAAACTGGTCAACGAGGGCGTTGCTAAGCTGGTGGGAAGGGTTGAAAAGTTTGGCTTAAAGGAGGAGGTCCAAGAGGAAGACCCACTGCTTATGGCTTTAAACACTCCAAAGACCCTTAGCGAACTTTCCCAACTTTTGGGCATGGATGAAAGGGAGCTCCACCAAAAGCTGGGCTTTTATGAACTGGAAGGTCTCATCACCCGAAACGGAAGCTACTACTTCAGGCTAAAACAGGAATGGAGGCTGTTCTAAAAATCCCTTGTTGGGAGCGTCCCCCCAGCCTCTAAGGGAACTAACCTACTCCTCACCCTATCCCACACCCCTTCCACCAACACGGGCTTCAGAGGAGAAAGGTCTCTTGGCAAGACCCTTCCAAGGATAGGGAAGAGGAGGGATACCCTCAGAACTCGCCAAGCTACCTGAGAGACCTTTTTAGTCTCTCCCTGCTCGGGATTCCTTCCATTGGCTCCCTCACAGGAACTTGGCTCACTCTGAAGGCTTTGTATGAAATTGGTTAATAGCTCCTTTGCATACTCTATATCCTTTAGTTCGCTTTCTAATGCATTCCTCTTATATTCGTTGCTTTCTGTGACTATGAGTTCCATGAGTTCTTTTTCCCTCTCTTCATACTTCTTTAGGGCAAACTCCAAATATGCTTTGTCTTTTAGCAGTCTTTCATAATTCTCAGGCATGTCCTCTTTAAATCCCAGTGCCCTTCTTCCTATCACATAAGCACCAGCTATGTCTTTGTCTATGTTCAACTGTGGTGCATACTTTAGCATACCTATAACTGATGTGTAGGCAGGATGGACTTCTACTATTTCAACTCCCTTTAACATTGCTACCCTTTTTAGCTTTTGCAAAAACTTTTTGGCGTTCCACTGATGAAGTCTCTTTCTTAACTCAGCTTTCCCATCTCCACGCATTCCTTTTTTGAGTTTCTTTAGGTTCTCTATGGCTATAGCTTTACCTTTCTGAACGGCTAAATCCAGTAGCTGATGGGCTAATATCGACTCTTGGTGGTCTTTGCTGTTTTGTGAAAGTCCTAAAAGGTGGTGTAAGCTAATTGTTTGATAGCTTAGTAGTTCTCCAGTTTTTGATACCTCTGCTATGGCTAAGTGTATGGGTGATGCGTTAGTGTCTATGGCTATTACTCCGTTTTCTTTGGTGTATTTCACTTCAGGCGTTGGAATTTCAAAGGATACACTTCCATAAACTTCTCCTTCTCTTAGCTTTAACTCCACGGTATAGGCAAAGTAATTTTGAGTTTGCCAGCTTTCTAAAAGCATAGCCATAAAAGTTATCCACTTGTCTTTGCTATTGCTTGGTTCTCTTAACACTTTGGCATAAATAAACTCTCTGTTTCCTGTGGTAATCCTAAGGTGTAGCTGTCCGTTTATGTTTTCAAACCTTGTTAATCTGTTTCCTTTGTCTGCCTTTGATCCGATGCTTATAAGTGTTCCTTGCCTTTGTTCTTTCCACTGCTTTTTAAGTTTTTCTC
>DAIRFT010000079.1:0-3266 GCA_036794885.1 Thermocrinis sp.
TTTTGGTAGTAGGCACCGCCCTTGGCAGTTTTATGGTTTTGTTCTTCAGAGGAAAAACTCCTCCCTCCTTGAACGTTAGCCTGTCCTTTGCGGGTGGTGTGATGCTAACCGCCAGCTTTACAAGCCTTATACTGCCCGCAGTGGAAAAGGGTGGCTTTTTGAAAACCGCCTTGGGTGTTGTTCTCGGCTTTGGAGTTATGGCTCTTGTAGAGAGGCTCCTTCCTCACGAACACCTTACTATAGGACAGGAGGGCATACTGCCCTTGAAAATGAAAAAGCTAACATTGATCGTAGTGGGAATAATCATTCACAACATCCCAGAAGGTCTTAGTGTGGGTATAGCTACCGCATACTCGGGTAAGGATGGACTATCGACCGCCTTGGCTATATCCCTTCAGGATATACCAGAGGGCTTGGTGGTTAGCCTGCCCATATATGCCTTAAGGGGAGGAATAGGAACTGCTTTGGCAATCGGCTTTTTGAGTAGTGCCTTAGAGGGGCTTTTCTCCCTCTTTGGCTTTGGCTTTATGAAGGTCTTTGAGGGTTCCCTTTCGGTGGGTATGGGCTTTGGAGGGGGTGCTATGCTTTACATAACCGTTAAGGAAGTTTTCCCGGAGGCTTACTCGGAAGGCAACGCCTTTGCCACCACCCTTGGCTTTTTGGCGGGAGTTCTTCTTATGCTCTTTCTTGATACGGTTAGCCTTTAACTGTGCTAACAAATTTACAAAAATGTAAGCAATTACACAAAGCTTTGGGCTATAACAAACGTTCAAAGGCTTTTAAAATATTGCCCGTGCGCAGTGTGCCCTTTTGGCACGCTTTTTGCACAAAAACCATACAGGAGGTTGGAAAATGAAAAAGGTGGAAGCGATCATCAAGCCCTTTAAGCTGGATGAGGTAAAGGATGCCCTTGTGGAGATAGGCATAGGGGGTATGACCGTTACGGAAGTTAGAGGCTTTGGTCAGCAGAAGGGACACACGGAAATTTACAGAGGCACAGAGTATGTTATTGACTTTTTGCCCAAGGTCAAGATTGAGGTGGTGGTAAAGGATGAAGATGTGGAGAAGGTGATAGAGACTATAATGAAGACAGCCCAGACAGGAAGGGTGGGAGACGGCAAGATCTTTGTCATTCCCGTAGAAGAGGTGGTCCGAATAAGGACCGGAGAAAGAGGTGAGCAAGCTATATAAAAACCCTATAAAGGAGGTCAAAGCATGCCAAAGTATTCAGCAGAGGAGGTGTTGAGCCTCATTGAGCAGGAAGGGGTCCAGTATGTGGACCTCCGTTTTTCTGACCCTTTTGGTCAGTGGCAACACCTTACCATCCCAGCCTACGAGCTTTCTCGCTCTACCTTTGAAGAGGGTAGAGGCTTTGATGGCTCCTCCATAAGGGGTTGGCAGTCCATAAACGAGTCGGACATGCTTGCCTTTCCTGACCCAACCACCGCCTTCATAGACCCCTTCATGGAGCCAAAAACCCTTGTGATGATATGCGACATTTACGACCCCATCACCAGGGAGCGTTATGGCAGAGACACCCGTTATATAGCCCAAAAGGCAGAGCAGTATTTGAGACAAACTGGCATAGGGGATACCGCCTACTATGGACCTGAGGCGGAGTTTTTCATCTTTGACTCGGTGGAGTTTGGCACATCCGCTAACTATGCTTTCTGGAAGGTGGACTCAGAGGAAGGATGGTGGAATAGGGAGATCACCTCCTCGGGCTACAAAATACCTCACAAGAGGGGCTACTTCCCAGTGCCACCTTGGGATAAGGCCTATGCACTCCGCAATGAGATGGTATCCATTTTGTCCCAGCTTGGCATTGTGGTGGAACTGCACCACCATGAGGTTGCCACTGCCGGGCAAGGAGAGATAGACATACGCTACGATTCTCTGGTAAATCAAGCGGACAAGCTGTTCATTTACAAATATGTGGTTAGAATGGTGGCTCACAAGTATGGTAAGTTTGCCACCTTCTTGCCTAAGGTTCTCCCCAACGACAACGGAAATGGTATGCACACCCACTTCTCCATATGGAAGGATGGGCAAAACCTCTTTGCGGGCTCTGAGTATGCGGGCGTCTCTGAGATATGTCTTTATGCCATAGGCGGTATTCTGAAGCATGGACCCGCACTGACCGCCTTTACCAACCCCACCATAAACTCTTACCACAGGCTTGTGCCCGGTTTTGAGGCACCCGTAAGGCTCGCCTACTCTGCAAGGAACCGCTCCGCTGCAATAAGAATACCCACCTACTCCCAATCTCCCAAGGCAAAGAGGATTGAGATCAGGTTCCCAGACCCTACCTGCAACCCCTACTTGGCTTTCTCCGCCATACTGATGGCTGCAATAGACGGAATAGAGAACAGAATCCATCCCGGAGAGCCCTTTGACAAGGACATATACTCTTTACCTCCAGAAGAACTGAAGGACATACCCCACCTGCCCGGCTCCTTGGAGGAATCCCTAAAAGCCCTCGAGAACGATTTTGAGTTCCTTCTGAAAGGTGGTGTCTTCACCGAGGATCTGATCCAAACTTGGATAGAAGCCAAGAGAAAGGAAATAGACGAGATAAGGTTCATACCTCACCCCAAGGAGTTTGAACTTTACTTTGACATTTAATTAAAAAACCGCCCCGCCCTCAAGGCGAGGCAAAGGAGGAGATAAAATGCGTCGCGTAGCAAGCATTATACCACTACTGCTTTCAAGCTTAGCCTTTGCGGAAGAGCAAGCCCCCAAGTTAGACACGGGGGACACCGCTTGGATGCTTATAGCCACAGCCTTAGTTATGCTCATGAGCCTGCCCGGTCTTGCCATCTTCTACGGCGGATTGGCAAAGGCAAAGGACGCCCTAAACACTATAGCCATGGTCTTTACCGCCTATGCTATTGCTTCCGTGGTGTGGGTAATCTATGGATACAGCTTAGCCTTTGGCACGGACATTGGAGGAGTAATAGGTAGCCCTGAAAAGCTCTTTCTAAGCGGTGTGGATGTCAAAAGCCTTGAGGGGACTATCCCAGAGTTTCTGTTTGTAGCCTTTCAGGGAACCTTTGCGGCGATAACCCTTGCCCTTATAAGTGGTTCCTACGTAGAAAGAATGAAGTTTTCCGCATGGCTACTTTTTAGCATCCTTTGGGTGAGCTTGGTCTATGTGCCCGTAGCCCACTGGGTATGGGGAGGTGGCTTTTTGGGAGAGATGGGTGCCTTGGACTTTGCGGGTGGCACTGTGGTGCACATAAACGCAGGTGTTGCGGGCTTGGTGG
>DAIRFT010000080.1:0-3254 GCA_036794885.1 Thermocrinis sp.
CAAATTTCAGGTTTTCAAGGTTATAGGCGCGCAGAACGCTATCTGGCACATCTTCTTTGGCTAAAGCAGCCAAAGCATGGCTGGCGGCCACTTTCATCTCATCGTTGATTGTTCTGGCGCGCACATCTAACGCGCCGCGAAAAATGAAGGGAAAGCCCAGGACGTTATTAATTTGATTCGGGTAATCGGAGCGACCGGTGGCAACAATGGCATCCGGTCGAGCTTCTTTTGCCAGTTCGTAGCGGATTTCTGGGTCAGGATTGGACATCGCAAAAATTAGCGGACGTTCTGCCATGGTCTTGACCATCTCGGGAGTCAAAATATCCTTTACAGATAAGCCGTAAAAGACGTCTGCTGCTCTAACAGCATCGGCTAGCGAGCGAGCCTCGGTTTCAGCCGCAAAGCGTTCTTTATATGGGTTCATCCCTTCCTGGCGACCTTTATATACCACCCCGCGGGTGTCTACCAGGAGAATGTTTTCACGCTTTGCCCCTAATTTGATCATTAATTCGGCACAAGAGATGGCTGATGCACCAGCTCCGGAAACAACGATTTTGACATCCGCAATCTTCTTACCCACCAGTTCCAACCCGTTCAACAGCGCAGCCCCCGAAATAATCGCTGTGCCATGTTGATCGTCATGGAAGACCGGAATATCCAAAAGAGATCTTAAGGTCTCTTCAATGTAAAAGCATTCTGGGGCTTTGATGTCCTCTAAATTAATGCCGCCAAAGGAAGGCGAGATCGCGCGGGCAACCTGAATGACGACATCCGCGTCTCGGCTATCGACTTCGATGTCGATGGCATCAACATCTGCAAAACGCTTGAACAAGACAGCTTTACCTTCCATAACTGGCTTTGCTGCCAGTGCGCCTCGATCGCCTAAGCCAAGGATGGCTGTCCCGTTGGTCAGAACCGCCACCAGATTACCTTTTGCCGTGTACTCGTAACTCGTATCGGGGGCTTGTTCTATTTCAAGCACCGGAATGGCAACCCCAGGTGTATAGGCGAGGGACAAGTCGCGTTGGGTGAGCATGGGTTTGGTCGGAATGACTGAAATTTTGCCTGGTTTGCCCTGTAACTTGTGATATTCGAGGGCTTCTTCGCGGGTAATGGTTGCCATACAAAACTTCCTTTCTTTTGGTGGGTGTGCGATTTTAGCGTATTATAACTGTGCTTCTGAGGTTTTCTCGGGTATGCTATAATTTAAAAAAAACGAAATGAGATGGTGATTTCTCTTCATGATGGACTCCAAGCTTCAATCTGTCTCTCCCGCTTCAATTCCACCAACGCTGCGTCTGGGAGATTATCTGCCGCTCTCGTTCAGCCTCATGGCGATTGGTTGGGGGGGGATTAGCGTATTTGATTTTCTTTACCTTGCCCACCTTAGGGATGCGCTGGTTATTTTACTTTCTAGCGGTTTTAGCTTTTACCGGCACTGCCCTTCCTATAATTGTCTTCCTACATATCCGCTTTCCGGGTAAAAAACCTACCCCCGTTAGCAGTGTGGTGCGTCAGGCATTGTGGGCTGGAATTTATTTCCCTACTTTAGCCTGGTTGCAGGTTGCGCGAGTTTTAACCGCCGGACTGGCAGTATTTATCGCCTTGTGTTTTTTGGTGATTGAAGTCGCCTTGACCTTGCGCGAGCGCAGTTTGTGGACAGCCCCACATAGGGAAAATGAATCACCTGACTGATGCGCGACGCTCTCTTCCCTCGGTTGAAAAAGTCCTTCAACGAGAGGAGATGAAAAGTTTGTCAGAGGTCTATGGACGCCAGTTAACGCTGGTGGCAACGCGACAGGTATTGAATGATGCCCGGCAACAAATTTTGCAGACACAGAAGTTTTTTACCGAAGACACGCTTATCCGCTCCATCGAAGACTACCTGATTGCGATGACCTCTCCCTCCCTGATTCCCATTATCAATGCTAGCGGGGTTATCATCCATACGAATTTAGGGCGCGCCCCCCTGAGTCGGGATGCGATGCAGGCGGCTTATCAAGTGGCTTGTAGCTATTCCAATCTTGAATACGATTTGGAGAAAGGCAAGCGAGGTAGTCGCTTATTTCACGCAGAAAAAGCTCTTTGTCAATTGACGGAGGCTGAAGCAGCTCTGGTGGTGAATAACAACGCTGCGGCTGTCCTTTTAGCACTGGCAGGTCTGGCGAGCCGCCGAGCGGTAGTCATTGCTCGCTCACAACTGGTTGAAATCGGTGGGGGTTTTCGTATCCCCGATGTGATGCGTCAATCGGGAGCAAAATTGATCGAGATTGGCACGACCAATCGAGTGAATCTGGAGGACTATCGAACAGCATTGGAGCGTAAACCGGCCATGTTCCTGGTTGCCCATCGCTCGAATTTCAAAATCATTGGCTTCACAGCTGAGCCGACCTTAAACGAAATCGCCCAACTTGCTCATGAGGCTAACATTCCTCTGCTGGTTGATCTTGGCTCTGGGGCGCTATTGGATACCGCACAATATGGCTTAGCCCACGAGCCGATGGTACAAGAAGCTGTAAGAGCTGGCGCAGATCTGGTGTGTTTTTCTGGGGATAAACTGCTAGGTGGTCCGCAGGCCGGAATTATTCTCGGTAAAAAATCTTTGGTAGAAAAGCTACGGCATCATCCGCTTGCGCGGGCAGTGAGAGCGGATAAAATCGCTTTAGCTGCTCTTACGGCCACCTTGCTGCATTACTTAAAAGACGAGGCCCTTCAAAAGGTGCCAATCTGGCAAATGATTGCTTGCTCAAAAGAGGCGTTAACTCAGCGTGCAATTCAATGGAAAGACAGGTTGGCGCAGCGGGGCATCCAGAGTGAGGTCATTGAAGGGATGAGTACGGTAGGAGGAGGAAGTCTACCCGGTGAAAGTTTACCTACTGCTTTGTTAGCGGTGAAAGCGCGGCAGGCGGAGAAGTATCTAAAAGAATTACGCCACAATACCCCGCCAATTATTGCCCGTATCGAGCAGGATAGAGTGGTTTTTGATCCTCGGACAGTGTTTATCGAGCAAGATGACCTTTTGCTCAACGCAATCGAAGCGTTGAAAGGGATGCTGCCATGAAAAACGACCTTGACCGTTTGATGCAAGAGAATCAGATTGATGTGGTTTTTGTGGTTGGCGCAGCGCAACACAATCCGGCTATGGTTTACTTCACCGGACGAGTTCATGTCTCGCAGGCGGAGCTGATCAAGGTGGTCGGAAAGGAACCCCTGCTGTATTTTGCTTCAGCGATGGAACGGGAAGAAGCTGCTAA
>DAIRFT010000081.1:0-3252 GCA_036794885.1 Thermocrinis sp.
GCCAAGTATAAAAAGCACAGGGTTAGAAAAAGCCCTTTCGTATATCTTTTCCTGAAGACCTTCGTAAGGAAAGACAAAGCCTCTAAGGAGATGAGACATGAGTACATATACGCTCAGAAGAACAAACAGGGAAACGATACCTAAGAGGGCAGTAAGCAGAGGTTTTTCCCTGCCTACCTTGAAAAGGTTCAAAAGCACCTGGGCGGATGTGATCCAACCAAAGAACAAAAGTATAAGAGGGGCTTGGTATTTAAAGAAATCCGGCTCAAAAATATAGTGAGTAATCAAAACTAACAGAAGTGGCACCAACAAGGTAATGGCTCCATAAAACACGGTGGGCATATCTTTGTAGGGCTCCTCCTTTTTTATCAATGCGTCGTAAACCTCATCCCTTGGAATGTTAGGGTCCTTTCTTACTTCGTGTATAACACCACCCGAGGAGAGAAACAGGGTAGCCTTGAATATGCCGTGAGCCATCATGTGGTAGATGGCAAGGGCAAAGGCACCCACGCCCACTTCCATCATCATATAACCCATCTGCCCTACAGTGGAATATCCCAACGCCTTCTTCACATCATTCTGCATTAGCATAAGGGTGGAGCCCAACACCGTAGTTATTATGCCTACCAAGAAGGAAAGGCTAAGCCCATACAGGTCTTAAGCAAACAGGAAGGAAAACTTGCCTGCTATGATGGCGCCTGCGTTTACTATGCCCGCATGCATAAGGGCGGATACGGGGGTGGGACCTTCCATGCTATAAACCAACCAAACGTGAAAGGGTATCTGTGCGGACTTTAATACACCGCTCAGTATTATCAAGAGTGTTGGTATCCATAGGGTATCTGAAGACCCTGTGGTGATCGCTTGGGCTAACTTGCTTATCTCAAAGGTGCCATACTGTTTGTAGAGTAAAAGGACCGCTATTAGAAGGGGAACATCCGCAAGCCTGTGGGTAAAGAGTGCAAGCCTTCCCGACTCCACCGCTTGCCATCTTCTGTTGTTAAAGGTAAGTAGAAAGTAAAGAATTACTCCCATCAGGTGCCACGAGGCGAACAGAACGAGCAGGTGGTTTGAAAGCACAAGGGTTAATAAATTCTAAGTCATCAAGTCAAGCAGGATGAAGTATCTCTTCAACCCTTGCTCGTCCTTCATATAGTTTTCCGAGTATTTATGGATCACAAGGCTCACAAGGAGTATGTAAGAGGCAAGAAGAATGCCAAGCCCATCAAACCTGAGAAAAGTAAAAGCAGTTTCTTTGTTGGTAAATAAAAGCACATACAGGCTCAAAAGGAAGGCAGCACCTGTAAAAATGGTGCTCACTTTTGAGTAAAGCCTCTTTTCCAAAAACAGAGAAGTTATTGGAAAGTAGAGGTATAATAACAACGATTGCTTCAAAAACCATACCGACCCTCCGTGTGGGAATTTCTAATTAAAAGAACGTATCAGAACGAGGAAGGACTTCCCTTCGTAATGGGGCAATGTATAGCTTGTATCCAAATTGCCAAAGGAGTAATTAACAACTAACGCTTCAGGGAGGTTTTTTAACTTCAATATACCCTTCAACCTAATAACATCCGTTGGTAGATTGTTAATCATATCAAGCAGTTCGCTATAATCAACAGGTTCGTCAAAATAAACCACTTGTTGTGCGTGATTATGGCTGTGCGTTTCACCATTAAGATGGTAAAGTTTTTCTTGCAAAGCAAAGACCCCGCTAAACACTTCAGCGGGAAGCTTTCCAAAAGAAGTTTTGTATAGTTTAAAGCCCTTAAACACTGATTCGTTGGTAAAAAGATTCCTAAGTAAATACCTGTTCCATATGTCCACAACACCATCTTCTACTTGTTTAAGCGTGCTTTCATCCACAAGGTCTGTTTTGTTCAAAACCAGCACGTTGGAACTACCTATCTGGTGTTTGGCGGTATCCTCTTGACTGTACAGGTGAAAATTCTTGGTGTCTATAAGGCATATTACTCCTTCTATTATGCATCCTAAGTTCTGAAGACTTATCATAACAGGAAAAGGCTCCGCAGAACCAGAGGTTTCTACTATAAGAAGTTCAGGTTCATACTTTTCTCTCAGTTCCCTGATGGCTTTTTCAAATTCTGCGTGTATGGTGCAACATATACAGCCCTCTGGAAGCTCCAAAACCTCAGAATATGCGTTTTTCAGAATCTTCCCGTCAACGCCCACCTCTCCAAGCTCGTTGACTATAACTGCCACTTTTTTCTCAGAAAAATGTTCCCTGGCAGCATCTAAGAGGAGAGTAGTCTTCCCGCTTCCGAGATAGCCCGTTATTATGAAAGCTGGGATCAAGACTACTCTCCTCCGTATTCCACCGAGTCTATCTCCTCCATAAACTGCTCTATTTGAAAGGCTACAAAGTTTGCTAAATCCTTCACATCCTTTTCCCAGTATTCTTTGTCTATGTCTATGCGCTTTTCATGGACGCTGTGTTCCTCCACCACATACCTAACGGTCAGGTAGGGAACTCCGCAGGCATCATCAAAGCAAACATCAATATCCACATCCGGGTTTGCCATGTTTTTTTGGACCTCTTCCGCCAGCCTCTCAAATTTTTCCTTCATGGCACCTTCCATGGCTTAACCTCCTACCGTTTTATTTGAAAGACTTTAAGGTTAGCAACCTCCACCATATTCCATGGCTCAATCTCCTGCGGTCATCATAACCATTTGAATGCAGTTTCTCTTTAAAAGGTCCGAGCAGACATAAACGCATATGGCACAGCCCTTACACCTTGAGTAATTGACCCAAGCGGTATGCTTGGAGTCGTGAAACATCAAGGTGTTGGGCTCTGGGCAGAACAGCACACACTGCTTACAGTTGTATTTGGCACAGTCTGATTCCTTCACCTCCGCTACATAGTACATGCTCCAAAAACCTCCTGTTTATGATGTGTATGCTTCTTCTTCTACCCAACCGCGTTCTTCTGCGATCTTGAAGGCTTCTCTGATAACCTGCATGTTCTTTTCAAGGAGTTCCATCTTCTTTTTGAATTTCTTTTCTATAGCACTGTCCAGGGCGGTGGTTCCTCCGGATGCCACGAAGGTATTACCCAAGAACCTTTCCCTTACCGCCTGCTCTATGTGTTCAAAGCCCACAAGCCTGGTTATGCCAAAGAAAAGCCCTATCATTGCCATGTTGGTGGCGAGCTCGGTGCCAGCCAGTTCTAAGGCGAGCTTGGTAGCTGGGAACATATATACCTTTGTGTTTAGCTCCCTGAGAATTTGC
>DAIRFT010000082.1:0-3145 GCA_036794885.1 Thermocrinis sp.
CGGGAGAGGTGGAGGAAGACAGGCTCATAGCACCAGATTATTGCACCTACAGGAAAAAATCGGAGGTCCTTCAGGCTATTCAAAAGGAAATGGAAAGTAGAGGTAGCTATCAGGGTTGTAAGTCTCCTTTCAACCGATGAGTAGGGAACACTGGGCTTTAATCGCACTTTTGGTTAATCTACTGCAGTCCCTTGCCAAGTTTGTGGGCGGTGTTTTATCCGGTAGTTTGTCCCTGATCGGAGAAGCGGTTCATTCCCTATCTGACTCCTTTGCCTCCGTAATCACATACATTTCCATAAAGTTCTCAACCAAAAAGAACGAGAGATTTCCCTACGGGCTTTACAAGCTGGAAAACATAGCCTCTGTGGTGATTGCTTTCTTTTTATTTTTGGCAAGCTACGAGATAATAAAGAGGGCTTTTTCCGAAAGGGTGGAGATAAAGGAAGAGTTTTGGGGCATTGGTGCGGGGGCTGTGGTCTTTTCTCTCTTTGGCTCCCTTAGCCTTTCTTTGCTAGAAAGGTGGGCGGGCAAAAGGTACAACTCTCCAGCCCTCATAGCGGACTCCTATCACACCCTAACGGATGCCCTTGGCTCCTCTTTGGTGCTTTTGAGCTTTGTAAGTGCTAAGCTTGGGTACCAGTTGGACAGATACTTTGCGGTAGCTGTGAGCTTTTTGATCCTTTGGACAGCCATAAGAATACTCAAAAGGGAGCTTGCGGTGCTTTTGGATGTTTCCGCCGACGAAAAGACCTTAGAGAAAATAAGGCAGATCATACTGGACTTTGAAAACATAAAGGAAATAAAACATCTTTATGTTAGGTCCTCCGGCGGAAGGCTCTTTGCGGATATTACGGTAGCCATAGAGGGTTGGAACTTCCATCACATCCATCAAACGGTGGATACCTTGGAAGAAAGGCTAAAGAGGGAGATCCCTGAACTGGAGATGGTCTTCATCCATTACGAACCGCTGGGAGGGATAAAGCCAAGGGTGGGTGTTCTTTTGGACGAGGAGCAAAAGGTTTCTTCCCACTTTGAAAACACCAAATACTTAGCCATATTCTCCGATGGAAAGAGGGAGCTTTTAAAGGAGATCTTCGGCGGTGAAAGGGAAATATCTCAGATATTGGCAGAAAGCGGAGTGAATATTGTAGTATGCGGGTTGCATCCCGAAGACCAAACCGCCAGGCTTAACTTGAGCAGGGCGGGTATATTTGTGTGGGAGACAGAAGAAAAAAACCCATACATAGCCCTCTCCCAAATAGCCAAATGCATAAGGGAGTGTAAGGATGGATGAGGTCTTTTTGAAGGACGAACAAGAGACTATAAACTTTGGGAAAGAATTTGCCAAAAGGCTAAAGGGGGATGAAGTAATATGCCTACTTGGAGATTTGGGTTCGGGCAAAACCACCTTCGTAAAAGGTTTAGCAGAAGGTTTAGGAATAAAGGATGGCTATCAGGTTAGAAGTCCCACATTTACAATCGTCAATGAGTATCCCACCCAAAGGGGAAGGTTAATACACATAGACCTGTACAGGGTGGAGAACTTTGAGGTGGAACAGTTTGTGGGAGAAGGCATAGTAGTGGTAGAGTGGGCAAAGAACTTAGAGCTTTGCGATTGTATCATTGAGTTTATATTTGAAGGAGATGGAAGAAGGTTAATGTTAAAATTTAACAAAAAGGAGGTGCGTTATGGACTTTCTGAGTAGAGACCAATCACCCCTTACGCAGGAAGAGTGGTCCGCATTAGAGGAGGCGGTTATAAGGGTGGCAAAGAGTACCTTAGTTTGCAGAAGGTTTATGCCCGTGGTTGGTCCCATAGGTGCAGGGCATCAGGTTATATCCTACGATGTGTTTCTTGGGGTGGAGCCCGGTAGCTGTGAGGTGAGACCCGGAGAGGAAGCCCAAACCTGCGAGCCGATTAGGGTAGGTAAAAGAATACACATCGTTCTTCCCACTATCTATAAGCCCTTTTCCATAAGCTGGAGGGACCTTGAATACTGGAGGCAGTTTAACCTGCCCATAGATACATCCACCGCGTCCGCCGCAGCCTTTGCTACCGCTGTGGCAGAAGACACCCTTATAATACACGGCAACAAAAAGCTGGGCATAGAAGGGCTTTTGACGGTGGAGGGAAGGCAAAGCATATCAATGAGCGACTGGGATTTTATGGGAAATGCCTTTAACGATGTGTCTTTGGGTGTGGCAAAGCTCAGTGAAAGCGGATTTTTTGGTCCATACCACCTTCTTTTGAACCCAAAGGATTACTTCAAGCTAAACCACGTCTATCACAACACAGGGCTACTTGAGATAGAGCAGATAAAGAAAATAGTCAGTGAAGTTCACACCTCCGCCATAGTGCCAGAGGGAAAGGCTATACTGGTCTCCGCCGGTTCCCAGAACATGGACATAGTGGTAGCCCTTGATATGTCCCTTGCCTATGTGGAGACCACCAACATGGTTCATGAGTTCAGGGTAATGGAGATTTTGGCACCAAGGATAAAACGTCCGGGTGCTATTTTAGTTATTGGTAAGTGATCGCTTTCCAAAGGGCTTTTGCCAACTCCTCCTCCAAGCCCGCCTCCCTTTCCATTATTCCACCCTCCACTAAAAGGAAGGTTCTTTCCAAAATACCCACCACCACCGCTAAAGCCCGCTCCCTTCTGACCTTGATAATTCCCTTCTTAAAACCTTGATCTATGAACTTCATCAGGGCATCTTTGGGGAGGTTTTGAAAGTTCTTTACCTCTTTCCTAGAACAGCTTGAGGGCGGATTCTAAAATCTTCTCCTTGGTGCTTTGAACGCGCGGCATGTCTATCTATTATACCTTTTTCTCTTTACAAACTCTTTTACTTCCTCCACAGTTCTCGTGTTTAAAATGTCCTCTTTCTTTGCCCATCCCCTTCTTGCCAAACCTAAACCAATCTTTAAATACCTTAGGTAGCTCGGTGCGTGGGCGTCGGTCACGATGGCAACGAGCGCGCCCTTTTCAACGCACTTCCTAACCATTTCTGGGGATAGGTCTGCCCTGAATGTGTTTAGCTCCAACGCAGTTCCTGTCTCCTTTGCCAAGTTTATTATCTGTTACATACACCTCGGGTGAGAAATTCAGAAAAGCTGGAAAAACCTTTTGACAAAGAGCCCTTA
>DAIRFT010000083.1:0-3052 GCA_036794885.1 Thermocrinis sp.
CGCAAGGGAAATAGGATTCCCTGTCATTCTAAAGTCAGCTTATGGCGGTGGTGGGAGAGGGATGAGGGTAGTCAGGTCCGAGGAGGAGCTTCCAAGACTCTTTGAATCGGCTTACAGAGAAGCGGAGACCTTCTTTGGGAAAGGGGACCTCTTCGTGGAAAAGTATTTGGACAATCCCAAACACATAGAGGTGCAGATCCTCGGAGACAAATACGGAAATGTGGTCCATCTTGGAGAGAGGGACTGCTCGGTGCAAAGAAAACATCAGAAGATCATAGAGATCACCCCATGTCCTGTTCTTCCCAACTCTATAAGAAACAAAATGCTTGGGCTCTCGGTTAGGGCAATGATGCAGGTGGGTTATGAAAGTGCTGGAACCCTTGAGTTTTTGGTGGACCTGAAAACAGGACAGTTTTACTTCATAGAAATGAACACACGTCTTCAGGTGGAACACACCATAACGGAGATGGTTACTGGCATAGACATAGTGGAAACTATGATAAGGGTCGCCATGGGAGAGCCCTTACCCTTTACGCAGAACGAGATCACTTTCAGAGGCTATGCCATGGAGTTTAGAATAAACGCAGAGGACCCAAGGAGAAACTTTGCACCCGCACCTGGTAAAATAACCGCCTACTACTCCCCCGGAGGACCGGGTGTGCGAATGGACGGGGGTGTGTATAAGGACTATGTGATCCCACCATACTATGACTCTATGATCGCAAAGCTTAGCGTGTGGGCTCTGAGCTGGGAAAGGCTCTTAGCAAGGGGCAAAAGGGCAATAGACGAGTTTATAGTCCGTGGTGTTCCCACCAACATCCCCCCTCCACAGGCAGATCATCAGGGACCCAGATTTCAGAAGCGGATACTTTGGCATAAGGTTCTTAGAGGAAAAGCTTTCTACCTACGACTTTGAAATTGAGGGCGAGAGGGACCCGGAAAACATAGCCTTGGCAATATCCACCGCCATAGCCGCCTACTACGGACTGTAAAGAACCTCAACGCCCTGGCTTTCTTTTCCGTAGATGCTCCTTACCTTGACCCTGTATAGGGTCTCCCTATCCCTCCTCTTGAGCTCAAAGATGTATCCTGTGGTTGTTCCCACCTCTTTGTCTCCTTCAAAAATGACAAACTCTTTAAAAAACCTGTCCGGCTCGTAGGACCAAAGCAGATAAACCCTATCTTCCGAAATTCTGTATTCAAGTCTTTCCACATCCCTTATTGGTGGATAGGGTAAAGGTTCCAAGCAGAACTTAACGGGTTTTGAGTAGTCTTTACCCTTCTTGCCCACTACAAAGTAGCACCTTTCCACATAATCCCTTTCTAACTCAATGCCCTGGTATGTTTTCTTTCCACTCCAAGGGTCCTCCAAGCTAAAATACAGCTCGTAACTATCAAAGCCCTCAAAGCCCACCTTTGCCCTATCCCCTTGATAGTCTATCTTTACCGTCGGCACCTGTTCTAAAAGCCCGCCCACGCACTGATTGGAGCTTTTGCCCTCTAATCTTTTAACCTTAAAGCAAAAACCCTGTGAGGATCTTTTGACCCATCCCAATTCTCTCTTTTCAAAGCCCTCTGGAATAACCTCCCTCTCCAAGCTTCTGAGATAGCCAACCTCTCCTAAGCGTTTTAACTCCACTCGTGGTGGTTCTAAGGGTTTTGTGCTTGCTTTTATTCCGCAAGAATAGAGAAAAAAGAGAAAAATACCCGCAAACAAAAATGTTTTGACCATTAAAAAAGTTTATATCACTCGCTTTGAAGGTCCTTTACAAGCTCCGCCTTTACTTCTTCTGGCATTTCTACCATTGCCTTGTAGTTGGGATGGTTGATCTCCACCCTAACGGGCAATTCTGCAAAGTCCTTTACCTGTTCTGGAGTCAAGTTCAGTTTAAGGAAATGCACCACCGCCGCTTTGCCATACTGGTAGTCCTCTTTGCTTCTTTCGTCTGCCTCCGCCCTAACGCTGTGTTTGTTTCCAATGTGGAACCAAAGGTGGTCGTGGATTCCCACAAGCTCTGGCAGTAGTCTTTTCCTTTCCTCCTCATCTGGAATTTCTATGAACATGCTTATAGACAACTGATTTTTCTCTGGGATAAGCTCGTTATAAACCTCTATCTCTTGCTGTATCTCTTCATCCCTCACCATCCTCTCCGCCCTTATCATCTCCTGAATCTGGAACCAAACCGTATCTCTGTTTTCAAAAACCAAATGGACAAGGTCTCCCACAAAGAGCCTTCTCTTTTTCTTTGTCTCTATGATCTCTCTACGTTTTTGTTCCCTTACCTTCTCGTATTCATAGATGTTTAGTATTTCTCCAAACTCAATCTTTTTCATCTCACCGCTCCTTTGATGTGTTAAGGGGAGGGACCGCCAGGGTCCCTCTGGAGTGTTTAGGCTTTGAGGCTTTCCAATGCCTTTTGGAACCTTCCTGCGTGGGACTTCTCTGCCCTTGCAAGGGTCTCAAACCACTCCGCTATGTCGTCAAAGCCCTCTTCCCTTGCGATCTTTGCAAAGCCCGGATACATCTCGGTGTATTCGTAGGTCTCTCCCGCTATTGCTGCCTCCAGGTTTTGCTCCATGGTGCCTATGGGCATGCCAGTAGCTGGGTCTCCACCGCCGTATTTTTCCAAGAACTCAATGTGTCCAAAGGCGTGCCCCGTTTCGCCCTCGGCAGTTTCCCTAAAGATGTTTGCTATGTCGGGGTACCCCTCAATGTCTGCCTTTCTGGCAAAGTAGAGGTACCTCCTGTTGGCTTGGGACTCGCCCGCAAAGGCGTGCTTGAGGCATTCCAAGGTTTTGGTGCCTGCTAGGCTCTTGCTCATGGCTTCACCTCCTTAAAGGGTTTTAGTTAATATATATTATATGCAAATTTTTCTCATTTGTCAAGGGGAAAGGGAGGCCGTTCTAAAAATACAAACCTATTGACACTCAGGAGTTTTAAAGCTAAAATCTAACCCTGATGTTTATCAGCCTACAGTTCAAGCTTGAACTGAAAAGGGAAGACAAAGAAAAACTCATAAAGCTTATGCGTAAGCAATCCTCCGCCATCCGT
>DAIRFT010000012.1:0-13180 GCA_036794885.1 Thermocrinis sp.
TCGTAGGTAATGACCCTTCCAAACACAAAACCAACCTTCCCACCTACAGGTATGTCTCTTTGGGTGAGGTGTGGTCTGGGATAGAGGTAAAACTCAAAGCTACCCAAAAGACGGTGGAAAAGCTATTTTATGTCAAGCCCGGTGCAGACCCTTCTAAGATTGTGGTGGAGGTGGATGGTGCAGAGGGTCTGAGGCTTTCTAAGAATGGAGAAATAATCATCCAAACTGGTTTGGGAGAGTTAAAGCTGTCTAAGCCCATAGCATGGCAGGAAAAGGATGGCAAAAAGCTTCCAGTGGAAGTCTCATACAAGCTTATTGACAAAAACCGCTACAGCTTTGTGGTAGCCAAAGCAGACCCAAGCTTGCCTATTGTGATAGATCCAATTCTTCAGTCTACCTATTTAGGAGGAAGCAGTGACGATTATGCCACCGCCCTTGCCATTCATCCCAAAACTGGAGAGGTCTACGTAGCGGGAGTGACCGAGTCTAAAGACTTTCCTAAAACTACTGGCGGGGCGCAGAGAAAGTATGTTGGAGGTTGGAGGGACGTCTTTGTAGCGAGGCTGAACTCGGACCTTACTCAAATTCTCCAGTCCACCTATCTGGGAGGGAGTGGTAATGATGAGGCTAATGCCCTTGCCATTCATCCCACGACAGGAGATGTTTATGTGGCGGGATATACCAATTCCACTAACTTTCCTAACACTTCTGGCGGAGCGCAGACGAGGTGCAATAATTGTTCTATTGGCGCACCCCCGCCCCCCAGCAATGACGCCTTTGTGGCAAGGCTGAACCCAGACCTTACCCAAATTCTCCAGTCTACCTACCTGGGAGGAAGCGGTAATGATGAGTCCTACGCCCTTGCCATTCATCCCAAAACTGGAGAGGTCTATGTGGCGGGAAGTACAAATTCCAAAGACTTTCCTAAAGCTACTGGCGGAGCGCAGGCTTATTGCAACAATTGTAAGAGTGATAATTTACTCACCAACGACGCCTTTGTGGCGAGGTTGAACAAAGACCTTACCCAAATTCTCCAATCCACCTACCTGGGAGGAAGCCAGAGCGATGGCGCCCACGCCCTTGCCATTCATCCCAAAACTGGAGAGGTCTATGTGGCG
Source organism: Thermocrinis sp. (assembly GCA_036794885.1). GTDB lineage: Bacteria > Aquificota > Aquificia > Aquificales > Aquificaceae > Thermocrinis. The sequence goes on from DAIRFT010000012.1 coordinate 1,119, forward strand.
GGAAGTACAAATTCCAAAGACTTTCCTAAAGCTACTGGCGGGGCACAGGCAAAATACGGAAATGGCGACGCCTTTGTGGCGAGGCTGAACTCGGACCTTACTCAAATTTTCCAGTCCACCTACTTGGGAGGAAGTGGTGGCGATGGTGCTCGCGCCCTTGCCATTCATCCCAAAACTGGAGAGGTCTATGTGGCAGGATATACAAATTCCAAAGACTTTCCAAAAACTACTGGCGGGGCGCAAGCACGCAAGCGTGCATACACTAACCCCTTTGTGGCAAGGCTGAACAAAGACCTTACCAAAGTTCTCCAAGCCACCTACTTAGGAGGAAGCGAGTGGGACGAGGCCTATTCCCTTGCCATTCATCCTCAAACTGGTGATGTCTACGTAGCGGGGGTGACCGTTTCTAAAGACTTTCCTAAAACTACCGGAGGAGCTCAGCCGAAATGCAACGAGTGCATTGTTGAACTACGCAGCTATGACGCCTTTGTTGCAAGGCTGAATTCAAACCTTACCCAAATTCTCCAATCTACCTACTTAGGAGGAAGCGATAGCGATCTTGCCTATGCCCTTGCAATTCATCCCCAAACGGGCGAAATCTACGTGGCGGGACATACCCTTTCCTCCAACTTTCCTAAAACTGCTGGTGGAGCGCAGACCGAGTGTAACGAGTGTGTTGCCTCCAGAGCTGGCGGCTCTGGTGACGCCTTTGTGGCAAGGCTGACTGCCGATCTAGCGGCGGGTAAGAGTTCTGGGGGTGGTGTATCTCCTATGACTGCCTCTGCATCTTCTACAGCAGGCTTTTAGAATATCCTCTTGTTGCTTTCTATTCCAGCCTTTGTATCGGCAAGAAGGATAGGAAAAAGATAAAACCACTTGGGTCCCCTCCAGGGGGCCCTTGATGAAATTTTTACACTGGGAACAGATACATTCTTTAATAGAGATGACGGGTTCCTCCAAACTTTCCTATAGGCAATGTGGAGGAGTTGAGCTAAGACAGAAAAACAGCGAAGAAACACCGAAGAAGATGAAGGTCCTAAAGTGGGTTCTCGGACTGGACAAAAAGCATTAAACAGGGTTAACTACCTCTCTGGAGAAAATTGAAAACTTAGTTAACTGGGAGTCTGTTTTAAACACTCTCTCATCGGTGAGGGCCTTCAGCGGACAAGGGAACTAACCCTTCCTTACCCTTTTCCACACTCCCTTTGCCAATATGGGCTTTAGAGGAGAAATGCCACCAAACTTTCCTTCATCTCGGACTTGGAGGTTAACTAACCTACACAGAACGAGAAGAAACTTAGTTAACCCTGTTGAGAAGCATTCCGATTGCAGAATGGTGTAGTAGAGGATACTGCCAACGACAGGAAAGAGGAAAGCTACTCATGGTTAACTAACTCTCGGGTAAAAAAACAAACACTTAGTTAACTCACTCAAGCTTTCTAATGCAAAGCATTGTCCTATACTGGGTTGCCAAGCGTTTAATCCTTTTGATTGCTGTGTTTAATCCTTTTTGTTTGGTCAGAGGGCACTCTGGAAATCGGTCTAACCGTTGTCCCGTAATATAGGCTTCAGAGGAGAAAGTTTTCTTACCCTACATTTGGCGGTGTAGGATAAGAATTTTCATCTTTTAAAGTCCTTGATTTTCAATGGTTTCTCGCTATCCCTCCAATCAAAGTCTTGATTTTCAAAGCTTCAACTTCTTGGGACAAGAAGTGGAGGGATTTAATGCCAGAGTGGTTTTATTCCACAATCTGCGACAGAACCTATTTATCCATTTTCCTGCCTTCTGCGACAAGACATGTATGCGGCGGGCTAATTTGCCAAAAATCTGTGCCAAAAACTAATTAACCGCTTTCCTACAATCTGTGCCAATATATCTGGATATTTGGATATCAGGATATAAACTATCGTGCTATCAGGATATTAAGCTATCAGGATATAAAGCAACAGGTGAAAGGTGGTGCATGAGATAAGGGAGAGTGAAGGGAAAACGCTTTCCTTCGGGAAGGGTTAGGCGGGCGGTAGTGGCCTGAGTGTAAATGCTGAGTTCTTACTGGGTGTCTTATCCTACAGTCTGGGGGTGTAGGGTAAGACAGGAACCCTTCAGGAAGGAGTAGGTGGGCGATCGATTGGTGAAAGGCATGTTCCACAGGGCTATAATTAGCGGTATGGCGGTATCTCCTGAGGATTTGGCAGCAGGAACTTTAGCACTGCAGGCGTTTGTAAAGAACGCTAAGTATGTGGAAATAATCGTCAACGTTGCCTTTACCACCATTCCCTCCATCTTAGGAATTGGCGCCGCAGGTATTTTGGGTTCAGGAATAATCAACACCGCAAGAGAGGTAAGGAATAGCATAAGTTTGCTTAAAACGGTTGGACCTCTGGCGAGGCTGGGAGTGATGGCAGGAAGGGGGCTGGGAAAGGGTGTGCTTATAGGTAAGGATCGGGTTGCTGAAAAGTTGATACAGAGTGATAATGAATGGTTTCAGAAAGTAGGAAACGCCCTATTGAAAAAGAAGACCCAAGACACCCAAGGCAAACAAGATGAAAAGGGTGGAGGTGGTGGAAGTCCTCCAACTCCTCCCGAAATAAAACCATCCGAGAAGAAAGAGGAACAAGCCAAGATTAGCGGGATACCAATTGATGAATACATAAAGAAAAAGAAATAGTAGGGAAACGCAGAGGCTTCCCTTTCCTACTTCCATTGTCTTACCCTACACTTTGTGATGTAAGGTAAGACACCCTAACTTTAGCGAACACTCCAATGAACATTTTTCTGCGAAAAAGGTAGAATGATAGTATGGAGGTAGTAGTATGAGGGATGATGTAAGGCAGGAAGCCGAGGAAAGATTGGTTGCCACACTTTATTTCGTTGCCCAATTGCTTGCTTGTGGCTTGGGCTATTTCTTTGGGCACTATTTATTTGATAAGCCTATTTTTAAGGAGAGTCTTTATGACCTTTTAGTCTTGCCTCTGCTTTATGTGGTTCTTTTCTTTACTACCCTCTTCGTTGGTATTGGTTTGGCTTACGTGTTTGAACTCTTCAAAAGACTTGGCTTACATGACCTCTTCCAATGGTTGAATTTTTTCTCGTTTCTGTTTTTATCCTATCTGGTTTTATTTGCCTCCTTCCTTTTTCTGGTTTTTTTGTTTTCTGGTTGGAACTCTGGGATGCTGTTTAACCTCGGCACATACGTCCTTATCTACTTTATTGTGCCTTTGGGTGTGAGTTTTTTTGTTATGAACTTGATTGGAAAGGCTAAGGGCTATTCCTTTAGGATTGAATTTAAAGAACAAAAAATCATGATTAAAGGAAGCCAATCTGAGACCACATCTTCTGCCAACCACAAGGAGGTTAAAGCAGAGAGGCCCATAGTGTGGAACTTTGCCGACTATGCCAAGCGGTGGGTTGTAGGACAAGACCATGCTGTTGAGACCATTCAAAAAGTCCTTATTGCCAACAGCAAGCTGGCAGATTTAGGAAATCCAAAGAGGCAAAGAATACTGGCATCTTTTCTGTTTGTGGGACCCACTGGTGTGGGCAAAACTGAGACCGCCAAAGCTTTAGCTGGTTGGCTTGAAGATTACGGCTATAGTTCTTTGAGGCTTGATGCCAATCAGTTCTCAGACAGAGAGTCCGCTTGGACACTGCTTGGTTCTCCCAAAGGATACATAGGGTCAGACAGACCTGGGCTACTCCCTTATGCTATCAGCCAAAACCCCAAGCAAATAATCCTCATAGACGAGATAGAAAAGGCAGACCAGGGCTTTTATCAGTTTTTGCTTCAGATGTTGGACGAGGGCTATGTAATAGAACGTTCCACGGGCTATAGGTATTACCTCCAAAGGGCAATAGTCATCATCACCTCAAACCTTGAAAACAAAAGAATAGCACAGATTATGGAGACGCTTAAGGATCCAATACAAATAGACATTGCGGTTAGAAAGACCCTTGAAGAGGCAGTGATAAATTTTGGTGGCGGAAGAACCTTTAGGATAACGCCCGAGTTTCTGGGCAGGATTGATGCGATAATTCCCTTCCGTTCTTTGGGCTTTGAAGACCTTGTCCAGATAGCTTATCGGGACCTAAGAGGCTTGGGTCTGAAGGTAAGCTATGAAACTGTCTATGAACTAACCCAAAAGTATTACCCAGTGGCAAGAGAGTATGGAGTGAGATACTTCCTCAAGAAGGTGCAAGAGGACGTGCTAACCCAATAGGAAAAAGTAATACAGGCTTCTGATGTCAAGGCGTGTGAGATACACGACTTCCCTCTCCTCCTCCTTGCCTATTCGTATGCGGTGCAAGTTGTCTACATTAAAGGGAGGTGAAAGGTTTTAGATTTAGCTATCTATACCCAAGGTTCGTATTCCATCACCTGCTCAAAGGTATAAGGGCATTCCTGTGGGAAATCTTTTTCCGTAGGAAATCTGCCAAAGTATTTTTTAGCAAGGTCGTGGTTTTCATCTTCTTTAAACCATCTTACAAGCCTTTTTACAGCAATACGCCAAGCGGTGGGCAACTCCTCTGCTGCTTTTTTCCTTATGCTTGGGTATGTTTCAAAGATTGTATCAAGTTCATTCCTTGCATTGTTTATGCTACTTATCCAGCTATGTCCCATATCTTCTCTATATCTGAAGTTTTCCCACTTGTAGAGGTGTTCCATAATGACCGCCATGAAGCTTATTAGACTTCTCAGTTCCCTCCTTGCCATATCCTCTATCTCCTCCAGAAGGTTCTCCCAGTCCACGAGGTCATACTCTTTGTTCTTGAGAAGTTTCAGGTTCTCCAACACCCATAGGTAAAAGTCTTTTTCGTAAAGTTCCTTTAGGCTTTGGATTTTTGTCTTCATAGGCTTAAATATAAGCCCGCCAAAAAATCTGAATACGGTTAACTAAGTTTGGGCTTTTGTATACAAAGTTTAGTTAACCATGTTAGACGGTTAACTAAGTTTTCCTGTCTTGGTTAAGAGTTAGTTAACCTCGCATTGATGTTTCCGTGGCTTCATGGAGGCTTCTTGTGGAAATGAGTTAAAAAAAAGTTAACTAAGTGGCTTACTCCTACTTATTGCAGGGTTAACTAACTCCAAGGTGAAAGAAACCCACTTAGTTAACTGCAGATAGTGTTAATAGGCGTAAATTTTTAGAACAGCTTAAGCAAAGTAGGTAAATCTATAATAGTTTGGTAGGGACATGTCCAAAGATGATTGGAGGATAAAAGGAGGAAGACGCAAGGGAAAGAAAGCCCTAAAATATGCAGACCTTTTATGGGGCGATGAAAAGGAAAGGAGGATTACCTTAGAAGACCTCTGCCGATGTTGGAACTTAGACAGACTACTCAAAGAGGGAGAACTTCAACTTGGAATGCTTGTCTTCAGCCAAAAACAAAAATACAACCTTTCACACTCTAAACAGATGACCCTCTATTACTCTTACCTTGTTTTCAAAGATTGGGCTAACAAAACCCAAAAGCACATAAACGGAAAAGCCCTCTCTAAACTCATCCAATACCTCATGGCTATAAGCCTCGTCCAAAACGCCAAATTCTGCACCTGCAAAGAGATATTCTCCTTTTTCAAACACGATCTGCCTAAACTCAAAGACAGGGATAGAAAGAACCCTCGCCCACTTGAACACTACCAAAAACAAGCAAGCGGACTTGCCCTCCCTCACATACAGAAAACCTTAGAACTCCTCCAAGACAAAGAGAAGGTTCAAAAACTGGGCAAACTCTTAGGCTTGCTTCTGCTTTAAGCCCTGCCCTTCACCCTCTCTACACTATTCTATAAGTTGGCTTTAGGTCTCGTGGGCTAACCCTCTCCCCACTCCACTTCCCCATAAAGCCAAAAAACCTCCCACTGTAATTATAGAAGTCTATACCATCTGTATAGAAATCTATGTATTTATGCTTATAAACTAAACATCCATATGCCCATAAGTAGAGGATGTCATCTTTTTAGGTTCATGATCGTATAAATGACAATAAAGGAGGCTAACCTTCTATAGACGGTTTCATACTTAGCATTCCAAGGAAACCTCTTGTAGAATCTCTTTATTCTGTGCTTGATGTAGAAAAACCACCTCTCTACCACATTCCTCTTCCCAAGGTAGTAAGTCCTATCCCTTGCTTTTATCTTTGTCTCATCCACATAGACCCAAATAGCAATTGTGTATACTGCCTGAAGGGCTCTTCCTACCGCATGGAACCATTCTCTGATGGTTTCTATGCTTACTTCATAACCTTTGTGAAGTAGGAACTCCCTTACTGCTCTTAGAGAAAGTCCCTTAAAGTATAGGAGCACAGCTTCTGCTTTTAGGCTTACAGGAAACCTGTGCCACTTAAAAACTCTGTTTAGTATTTCTTCTATTACTTGCAGTGCCTCCATATTTCTAAGCGTATCAGAACTGCTTCAGGTTCTAACCATCAACCACCCCAGTCTATGGATGCCAAAAGTTGACATCTTCAGCTATAGCTTTTTCAGGAAGTCTCAAACATAGGGTGATTTCTCACCCGACGTATTTTGCTGTATCCTGTTATATTTTCTTTATCTGTATGCCGTACTTTTTTATCCTATAATTTAGTTGTCTTACAGTCATGCCCAACAACCTGGCAGCCTTTGCTTGAACATATCCAACACTTTCAAGGGCTTCAATTATCCTTTGTTTTTCATCTTTTGGAATTTCTCGTTTTTCATACGCTTCCTCTTTATTGCTATCCTCTTCATTTTTATTGGTATCCATCCTTAATGAGACATTAGGTTTTACCATATGAGAAAAACACATACCCGAACTTATACAAGAAAAATGTTCAGGATGTATTATACCGCTATCTGAAGTTATCGCCGCTCTTGTAAGACAGCTAACAAGCTCTCTTACATTCCCAAGAAAGTCGCAAGAAAGTAAAATTTTTAAAGCCTCTCTGTCTATTTTCAGCTTTTTTCCAACGAGATTGCTTACTTGCTTTATATAGTGTTCAACCAATACGGGAATATCTTCCTTCCTTTCTCTCAATGGTGGTATATGTATTGGATATACGCATATTCTGTAGTAAAGATCCTCTCTGAATTCACCTTTTCTTACCATTTCTTCAAGGTCTTTGTTGGTAGCTACTATTATTCTCACGTCGGACTTAATAGTCTTAGTACTTCCTAATCTTTCAAATTCCTTTGTCTGTAAGAACCTTAAAAGCTTAGCTTGAACTGTCAGGTTCAGATCCCCCACCTCATCAAGGAATAGTGTACCTCCATTTGCCGCTTCTATCTTACCTATCTTAGTGGTATAAGCACCAGTAAAAGCACCTTTCTCGTATCCGAAAAGTTCTGCTTCAAAAAGGGATTCAGGTATAGCGGAACAATTAACTTCTATAAAAGGTTTGTGTCTTCTTGGCGAAAGATAGTGTATGATTTTAGCTATTGTGCTTTTTCCAGTACCAGATTCCCCCCTTAGCATAACTGTTACATCCAGCTGGGATACTTTCAAAATTTGCTTTACTATACTATAATGAATTTTGCTTGTGCCTACGAATCCTTCCAATTTAAATTTTTTCATTAACTCGCTTTTAAGTGTAATTATCTCCTCTCTAAAAGCTCCCTCTTTTTCTTTCAGTTTTATATATGTATGCATGTATTTTCCAATAAGATTAGATGTTATAGCCAAAATATCAAGTAAATACACAGTAGAAACCGCACCTTTATTCATGTCAACAGTGATCACCCCTTCAACCTTATCTTCATATTTTATAGGAACGCCTATAAAGCTCACATCATTCAAATCCGTCCTTTTAATTTTGTTAAGAAACAAGGGCTCTTCTGATAAGTTTTTAAGTACCACCGGATAACCCCTTCTGAAAATAAATCCAACTATACCTTCATTTTTATTAAGCTTTATGTTTTTATCTTCCACGCCTGCACTTGAAACTAAGCGTATCTCTGAGTTGTTACTTTCAGCTATATAAAAGGCTACCCTCTTTACACCCTCTATATTGCTAAGCATTCTTACTACTTCAGATATAAGGCGTTCAGGGTGCGTGTCCATTTCCACAAGCACTTTTGATAAGTTATAGAAAAAGCTAATCTCACTCTTTATAAACCTTTCTAAAGCTGAAACCTTGTCCATCCCGTTATAATGATATGCAATTTGCGTGCCAACGTCCACTTTTGGCCTTTATAAACTGGACTGGTTAATGGTCAGCCACCGTCTATAGATGGCTCAACTCCTTTATTGTAATTTACCCTACTATGGGGCTAAAAAGTTGACATCCTCAAGAGTCCGCCATTGTAATAATCATTACAACAATTGTTATAAAAATTACAAAGTGAGCATTAAAAAGCAGGCACGTAAATTGCATATATTGTAATTGCCATGAGGGTTAGGCTACTGGGATATCTTGGATATATAGTAGGAAGCCAAACCGTAGAAATTAACGAAGTTAGCTCATTAAAAGATGTGATTGATAAACTTCTAAGTATGCATAAAGGTATTGATGAAATACTACGCAACAATCCTGAGAGTATTATTCTGATATTAAACGGAGAACTAGTTGAAAATTTGGAAGAACCCGTTAAAGAAGGAGATGAGCTGGTAATAACATTACCAACAGCAGGAGGATAGGTGTGATTAAAGTAAACATTGATCTGTGCTCTGGTTGTAAGAGATGTATGCTGGCTTGCTCTTTACACAAGGCGGGAGGGTTTAATCCAAGATTCTCCTCTATAGAAATAATAACTGACATAGGAAACAAACCGATAGCCTACAATATTAAATTTTGCAGGGACTGTAAGGATCTTTATTGTCTTGATTTTTGTATGTTTGGTGCGTTGGAGGCCTGTATATGAGCTGGTGGGGGAGGTATCTTTATATAAATCTCACAGAAAAGAAATGGGATGTATATTGTATACCTGAAAGTATTGTAAGAAAATACTTAGGGGGGAATGGTATAGGTGCTTATATTTTATACAATCTGTGTAAAAGGGGCGTGGACCCCCTATCTGAAGAAAATTTATTGATTATAAATACAGGACCTGCGAACGGAACTCTAGTTCCTATGGCTTCTAAATTTTGTACCCTTTCTAAATCTCCACAAACTAACGGTTTCACAAAAGGTTTTTGTGGTGGTGAGTTTGGGCAGGAGCTAAAGTTTGCTGGATGGGACGGGATAATTATTACCGGTTCTTGTGAGAAGTGGACACACATACACATAGAGGACTCTGAGGTTTATTTTTTGGATGCAGAATATTTAAAAGGATTCACGACAAGTCTTACGCAGTACAAACTCAAAGAGAGGTTCGGGAGTGATGTAAAAACCTTGGTTATAGGACCCGCAGGAGAAAACCTTGTCAAATATGCATGCCTTATATCAGACCTTAGGGCTGTGGGTGGCGGAGGTATGGGAGCGGTTATGGGTTCAAAAAAGGTAAAGGCTATAACGGTTAGAGGTAGCCAAGTAATAAAACCTAAAAATCGAGAAAGGCTTATAAATTTTATTAAAGCATTTGAAAAATCGGTTTACGAGCATCCTGGGGTTAAGAACCTTATAAAATTTGGGACCGCGGCGGGCGTTATGCATCTTCAGTATCTTGGTGCCTTACCATCTTATAACTGGCAAAAGGAAACCTTTGAACTTGCTGAGAATATAAGTGGTGAAGCGCTGAGAAGCAAGGTCATTAAGGATGTATCATGTTTCGGCTGCATAGTCCCATGCGGTAAGTATTCCGTCAGTAAAGACACATTTACTATAGGTCCGGAGTACGAAGGCATATTTGCTATGGGTACCATAATAGGAAACGGAAACTTGGATGAGCTTATAACCCTTGATAGATTAACGGATGAGCTTGGGTTGGGGCAGATCCAAGCTGGCGGTGTTGTAGCGTGGGTTATGGAATGCTACGAGAAGGGACTTTTGAGCAAAGACCACCTTGATGGGCTTGATCTTTCTTTTGGAAACGTGCAGGCTGTAAAAGAACTACTCAAGAAGATAGCTTTGAGAGAAGGCATAGGGGATATTTTAGCGGAAGGGTCCGAAAGGGCATCCCAAATTCTTGGTGTAGGTGAGGACTTTCTCATGACGGTAAAGGGCATGGAAATTGCAGGACATTCTCCCAGGGCTGTAAAAACACAAGCTATTGGTTACGCAGTTGCCCACAGAGGACCATCCCACTGTGATATAAGACCCGGTATAGAAGAGAACAACGTAATTCCCTTTGCAAGTCCAAAAGATAAAGGAAAGATAAGCAAAGAACTTGCTGTTTGGACTAGCGTAGTCAATAGCATTATATACTGCTTGAGTGCAGAGAGAGTGGTTGGACTAAAACTTAACAAAAGTATTTCGGATATGGTAAACGCAGTAATGGATTGGGACATAAGTATGGAGGAGCTACACGAGATAGGAGAAAGGATCTACACCCTAGAAAGACTTTTCAATGTAAGAGAGGGTTTTTCCAGAAAGGACGACACACTACCTAAGAGAATAAAACAAGAACCTTCGGAGCGAGGTTGCATAACTACTCAAGATGAGTTAGACGAAATGTTAGATGAGTTCTACGAAGCTTTTGGTTGGGACAAAGAAGGCAAACCTAAAAAAGAAACCCTTGTAAAACTGTCAATGGAGGAATTCATTAATGATCTTTGATCCAGCTTCTTCTAAACTGCCTCCTCAGGTAATAAATGAGCTATCTACATATTTACCTTACTTCTACATGAATCCATCAGGTTTAAACACGCTTTCTACCAAAGCAAAAGAATTGTTAGTAAGATCAAGAGGGATAATCGCTGAATTTCTAAAGACTCGTAACTCAGAGATTGTTTTCACATCGAGTTCTACAGAAAGCAATAATCTTGCCATAAAAGGCTACCTATTCGGAAAAAAAGGAAGCGTTATAACAACAGATTTTGAACACCCTTCCATAGCTCACCCATTGAGAACATTAGAAAGAGAAGGTTTTAATGTTTTATATCTACCTACAGACAGGTATGGTTGGATTGATCCAGAGTTGGTAAAAGAATATGTAAAAGAGGATACACTGTTGGTCACTATGGGGGCAGTATGTAGAGAAACAGCTACTGTTAGAGATGTAAGGAAAATAATAAAGATTGTTAAAGAAGTAAATCCGAATACAGTGTGTCATTTTGACTTTTGGGGTATTTACTATCCAGACCAAGTAGTAGACCTGTCAGAGGTTGATATGGCAAGTTTTGATGGACCATCTCTCCTCGGACCACAGGGAATAGGTTTTCTTTATGTAAAAAGAGGTATCAGACTAAAGCCTATTATAGAAGGTGGGACCCAAGAAAGAGGATTAAGGGCTGGCGAAGAAAATCTCTTTGGCATATACGCTTTAGCTCAATCTATAAAATTATTGTTAGAATGGCGCAAGGCAATAGAAAAAAACATAAGCCTTTGCGACAATTATATAAAAGACAAAATGTTTTTATCACCTTTATTTAACTCAGAGATGAAAGCACCGGGACTATTTTCCTATGGTATTAATGAAGTAGATGTAGAAATGATCATAACTCTTTTGGATAAGAGTGGTGTTTTTTTAGGTTATCCTTCTCCGTGTATTGCAAGTGGAATAAAGACTAAACTAAAGCAGAAAACCGGTTTCGATGATGTCTTATCCTTTAGGATACTGCCTTTCACTTCTTTAAGTGAAATAGAGTCTTTTATAGATTATGTGCAAAGTGTTATGGAGCGCGTAAAATGGACGTGTTCATAACAGACACAACCCTAAGGGAAGGTCTACAATCAGCATCGTTGGAACTTTCGTATGAAAAACGAAAGGAATTGTTTTTTCTTCTGGCTTCTGTAGGAATTCATGAGTTGGAGGTAGGTGTCCCTGCTCACAGTGAGGAAGAGAAGGATTATATAAAAGAGCTGGTTAATACCCAATATGCGGATAAAGTAATTGTTTGGAACAGGACGAATATACGGGATATAGAGGCGTCCCTCGCATGTGGTGTTAGGAAATTGGAGATAGCAGTTCCTGCTTCGGATATAATGATAAAAGAAAAATTAAATAAAGATAGGGAGTACATTTTAAAGCTCGTAAAGGAAATATTATCTTATC
>DAIRFT010000084.1:0-3037 GCA_036794885.1 Thermocrinis sp.
CAGGAAAACCAGACCTTAGCAAGCATCACCTTTCAAAATTACTTTAGGCTCTATCAAAAGTTGGCGGGTATGACGGGCACCGCAGAAACGGAAGCCTTAGAGTTCAAAGAGATCTACGGGCTTGATGTGATCGTGGTTCCCACCCACAAGCCCATGCGTAGAAAAGACCTGCCCGATATGGTCTTTAAGACAAAAAATGAAAAGTGGGATGCAGTGGTTCAACAGATAGAAGAGGAGCACAAGAAGGGAAGACCTATCCTTGTGGGCACCATTTCCATAGAGGACTCGGAGCATCTTTCCAGGCTCCTTGAGAAGAGAAAAATTCCTCACAATGTGCTGAACGCCAAACATCACGAAAAGGAGGCGGAGATCATAGCCCAGGCGGGAAGATTGGGGGCAGTTACCATCTCCACCAACATGGCAGGAAGGGGAACGGACATACTTTTGGGCGGAAACCCCGAATACTTGGCAAAGGAGATCCTTAGGAAAAAGGGTAAGACGCCCGAGAACGCCACCCAAGAGGAGTGGAAGCAAGCCTTAGAGGAAGCTTACAGGATAACGGAGGAGGAAAAGAAGAAGGTTATAGAACTGGGTGGACTTCTGGTCATCGGCACAGAAAGGCACGAATCGAGGAGGATTGACAACCAGCTGAGGGGTAGGGCGGGAAGGCAAGGGGACCCCGGCGAATCCCGCTTTATCCTTTCCCTTGAGGACGACCTGCTCAGGCTCTTTGGTGGAGATAGAGTAAAAAAGATGATGGAGTTTCTTAAGATTCCCGAGGGGGAGCCCATAGAAAGCAGGATGGTAACAAAGGCAATCCAGAACGCACAAAAGAGGATAGAAGCCCAGAACTTTCAGATAAGGAAGCGTCTTTTGGAATACGACAACGTGGCAAACATCCAAAGGCAAGCAGTGTACAGTATGCGAAGGGACCTATTGGAAGGCAAGGACTTGGAAGAATACCTAAAGGAATGGACAGAGGACCTTCTGAACCAAAAGGTCGCAGAGCTTTTACCAGAGGAAGAACCAGAACTTTGGGACCTAAAACCTCTACAGGACTATATGCGGGAGCTAACGGGAAGGGATATAGACATTCCCAAAGTCAGGGATAAGGAGGAGCTCTTGGAGGTGCTCGTTTCGGAGGTTTTAAAGCTATTGGAGGAGAAAAAAGGGCAGTGGGGAGAAGCCCTCTTTAAGGAAATTCTCAAAACCATTGCCCTCTCTAACCTGGACCATCTTTGGAGGGAACACCTTCACATCCTTGACAGGCTCAGAGAGGGTATATACCTAAGGGGCTACGCCGCAAGAGACCCGCTGGTAGAATACAAAAAGGAAGCCTTTTTACTCTTTGAGAACATGCTCTTTACCCTAAAGGAAAGGGTTCTGCAGGATCTGATTAAAGTTCAGATCGCCTCCCAAGAGGAGGTGGAAGAGCAGGTAAGAAAGGAAGAGGAGGAAAGGGAAAGGCTCTTAAAGTCTGCGGTCTTCAGCGGTGTTGAAGGTAAAGCGGACAAACCCAAGAGAAGGACCCTAAAGGAGAGGCTCAAAGAAAAAAGGAAGGGTGTCTGAGCGCAAGAGGTCCCCTATATCTTGATGAAGGCGCACTATTTGAAAGACCTTTTCCTTTGGTACATTGCCCTCCCTTACGATCTTTATGGTTTTGTCGCTGACAAACTTCACGATGGTGGAGGGCTTGCCCTCAAGCTTTGGTCCTCTCACATAAAGGTCTATTTTATCTCCAAAATAATCCATAGCCTCTTTTACATCCCTTGCTGGGGGCATACCCTCAGGGTTTGCACTGGGTGCTACCAGAGGTCCGCCAAACTTTTTCATAAGCTTTGTTATGAAGGTGCCCTGGATTGGAACCCGCAGTGCCAGGCTTTTTCTCCACCGAGTTAGGTAGGTGGGTATGGTGGTTCTCTTTTGGAAGATAACCGTTAAACCCAAGCTAAGGAGCGCAAAGCCAAGCCTTGGCATACGTATGTCAAAGTTCAGGGCATCCTCCACATCAGGAATTAGCACTATAAAGGGTCTGCCGGAGGGTCTTCTCAACTCGTAAAGCCTTTCCACCGCCTTTCTGTTGCCCGCATCCGCCAAAAGCCCATAGATGGTGTCGGTGGGCGCACAGACAATGCCACCTTCCTTTAATACCTGGACTACTTTGTCTATCTCCTTTGTGCTTACCACTTGCATACAGATATTATAAGCTTTAATATTTTCCCTTATGAAGTTCTACATAAAGACCTTTGGCTGTCAGATGAACTTTAACGACTCAGAAAGGATAAAGGGTATTTTAAAGAGCCTTGGCTACGAGCAGGCCCAAAGCTACGAAGAGGCAGACCTTATCCTTTTGAACACCTGCACCATCCGAGAAAAGCCCGACCAAAAGGTTTATTCTCACTTGGGAGAATACAGGAAGGTAAAGGAAAAGAACCCTAAAGCAATCATAGGTGTGTGTGGATGCTTAGCCCAACGGATGGGTGCGGAGCTTGTCAACAAGGCACCGGTGATAGACCTGATGTTCTCTTCCTTTAACATCCATCAATTGCCCCAACTTATCCAGCAAGCACAGGCGGGCTACAAAGCCATAGCCATACTTGAGGAACCCCCAGAGGATGAGGACAAGCTTTGGGAGTATCCAACCGTCAGAGACAACCAATACTGCGCCTACGTAACGGTTATGAAAGGGTGCGACAAGAACTGCACTTACTGCGTGGTGCCAAAGACCCGCGGAAGACAAAGGTCAAGGAGCCTACAGAGCATTCTCTCCGAAGTCAAAGCCCTGGTGGAGGATGGGGTAAAAGAGGTCCATCTACTGGGGCAGAATGTAACTGCATGGGGACAAGACATTGGCTTGCACTTTGCAGACCTTCTTTACGAAGTGGCTAAGGTGGAAGGTGTCCAAAGGATAAGATTTACAACAGGACATCCCAAAGATATGGACGAGAGGATCGCCAAGGCGATGGGAGAAATTCCAACCGTTTGCCCCCATGTGCATCTTCCCTTCCAAGCTGGCTCCAATAGGATCTTAGCCCTA
>DAIRFT010000085.1:0-3036 GCA_036794885.1 Thermocrinis sp.
CAAAGTTTTCTCCACCAAAAGCTCTGTTTCGGGTCTTGGGATCAAAACCCCCTCCGCCACCTTAAAGGTTCTGCCATAAAAGTCCCATTCTCCGATAAGGTATTGCAATGGATAACCTTCCTCAAGCTTTTTTATTGATTTTTTGTATTTTTCCAAAAGCTGAAGGGGGACCTCATCCTCCATTTTCAGGTAAAGGTCAGGGGCTTTTACCCTCAGGAGGTGTGCCAGAAGGAGCTGTTTGTCCCTTTGGGACACTTTGCTGGGTCTGAGTATTAGGTCCTTTACCTTCATCTTCCAAAAGGGAACCCCTCTTTGAGGGATGGAAAAAGCCTATAAGCAGGGCGATGCCCATGAGCATAAAGCCAAGCCAGTAGGTTGCCTTGGTAAGTATGGTATCCACGCCACCAGGACCAAAGACCCCTTGCCCCATACCACCGAACGCACTGCCCACATCTCCCCTGCCCCTCTGCATCAAAACAACCACTACAAGGAGCAGGGCAACCATTATAAAAAGCACTGTCAGAAGGTAATACATGGAAAAAATTATAATCCCTTGCTAACCCTTATCCAAAGCTGAATATATCCCTGCTTGAGTTTATACCGGTTTATAAGGAGCCTGTTTTTGAACTGTTTGGGGACCTTCGCATACTCCTCTGTTTTGGTTAAAGCTTCCCAGAGGTTCAAAAATATGTGTTCTCCTTCCCTTTGAAAGGGTCCCTTCTGCAAAAGCTCCTCCAAACCTTTTTCGGTCATCACTCTAAGTCCTATTGCCCTTATATCCTGCTGTTCGTTCTTTACACTCTGTCCATCCTCCTTTAGGGGCACCCGCACTTCTTTTGAGAAGATAAATCCCTTCTTTTTAAAGCCAACCCTCAGTAAGCCATCAAGCACCTCAAAGTTTAAGCCCTTAAAAGTTTCGTTCAGGAGCTCCTTAGGAATTTTTACCTCAAACTCCGCGTCTATGAGATTACCCAGGTTTATAAGGTCCTCGGAAAATATACCCATAGTTTTTTAAATATAAGTGGAGACGAGGGGATTTGAACCCCCGACCTCCTGCTTGCGATGCAGGCGCTCTCCCACTGAGCTACGTCCCCTAAGAACTTATAATGATTTTAATGCATAATAAAGCCAGAGAGGAAGTCCTAAAAGAGTTAAACACCTCTCCCTTCTGTGTCTCTGAGGATTTCTTTAAAACAGTACCCTTGGGCATGGAGCACCTGCAGTATGCCCTGATAATGCCAGCGGTTGTCTTTTTAGCTTTGGAGCTCAGAAAGTGGGCAGAGTGGCTTTATAATAAAAAAGCGTGGTAAGAGTTTTTGTTGGTTTTTTTTCCACAAAGACCATACAGGAACAGGTGGAAAGGCTAAAGGAACAAACGGATGACTTTATAAAGGGCAAGTGGGTGGAGCCCCAAAACTACCACATGACCTTTCAGTTCATAGGAGAGATTCCGGAGGAAAAACTGATGGATATAATAAAAGGCGTGCAGGAGGTCTCTCAGAGAAACAAACCCATAAGGGTAAAGTATAAATCCTTGGGAGTTTTTCCGGACATAGATAAGGCAAGGGTGCTCTGGATTGGTGTATCAGAGGGTGCAGACAGACTCAAGGCGCTGGCTAAGGATGTATCCAACACCAACAAAAAATACGGTATAAAGAGCGATGGTAAGCCCTTTTATCCTCATTTAACCATTTGCAGAATAAAGGAGTCTGATAAGAAAAAGCTAAAGAACCTTCTCAAAAAGTATGAGAACTACAACTTTGGAGAGGACTTGGTGGATAGAATATCCATAATAAGGAGTTCTTTAACTTCCATAGGACCCATCTACTCGGTTTTGGAGGAGTTTTACTTAAATGGATAGGCTAACCTACAAATCTGCGGGCGTAGATCTGGAAAAGGCAGAAGGCTTTGTGGAGTTTATAAAAGAAAAGACAAAGGACTTGGGCTTTCAAACCAAGCTTTTTGGAAGTTTTGCAAGCGGTGTTTCTCTGCAGGGCTACAAAAAGCCAATACTCATGATGACCACCGATGGTGTGGGCACAAAGCTCAAAATAGCCCAAGAGCTTGGGACCCATCACACGGTGGGCATAGACCTTGTGGCTATGAACGTTAATGACCTTATAACCTCTGGGGCTAAGCCCTTGGGATTTATGGATTACATAGCTACTGGCAAAATAGAGTTAGAGGTTCTAAAGAAGGTTATTGAGGGCATATTGGAAGGCTGTAAGCAGGCGGAAATGCCCTTGGTGGGCGGGGAAACTGCAGAGATGCCCGGCTTTTATCCAGATGGGGTCTATGACCTTGCGGGCTTTTGTGTGGGTGTATGCGAAGAGGAAGAACTCATAACCGGAGAATACATAAAACCCGGAGACATTCTCGTAGGGCTTCCCTCCTCGGGCTTTCACAGCAACGGCTATTCCCTTATCAGAAAGGTTATGGAAATAAATAAACTGAGCTACTCCACCTTTATGGAAGAGTTTGGTAAAACCCTTGGGGAGGTTTTGCTTGAACCCACAAGAATATACTGGAGGGATGTAAAGGAGCTTATTGAAAAGAGGGTGGAAATAAAGGGCATGGCGCATATAACGGGCGGGGGAGTGCCGGGGAACTTGGTTCGGATCCTTCCAGAAGGCACAAAGGCGGTGTTGGAAGAGAAAAAAATTCCAAAAAATCCCATCTTTGACTGGGCACAAAGGCTTGGTAAAACAGAAAGGGAGGAGATGTTTAGGGTTTTTAACATGGGTGTGGGCTTTGTTTTGGTTGTGGATGAAATAAACGCAAGTAAAGTGCTTTCCCAAATCCCTGAAGCCTTTGAACTGGGAGTAATAAAAGCCGGAGAAAGGAGTGTAGAAATTGCGTAGGATTGTTCTCTTGCTTTTAGTAAGCTTTGGCTGGCTCTTTGCCCAAAGGGTGGAGGGCGTAAAAATAGAGGGTGCCCTTTATGTGCCGGAGGATGTAATTAGAGGACTTATAAAGGTTAAGGAGGGGGTTTTGATCCCAAGACCCGAAACAGAGCTTTTGGTGGAGAAAACTTTG
>DAIRFT010000086.1:0-3024 GCA_036794885.1 Thermocrinis sp.
TCTTCCTCAAAGATCACCACATAATCCACCGGCTTTAGATTGTCCAAAAGATAGGCACGCATCTGCTGTGGCAGTATGGGTCTTTTTTCGCCCTTTATTCTTCTCACGGAAGCGTCCGAGTTGATGCCCACCACCAAAATATCCCCCAGGGATTTTGCCTTGTTCAAATAATCCGCATGCCCCGCATGGAGTATATCAAAACAACCGTTGGTGAAAACTATTTTCTTTTTTCCCCGGACCTTTTCCAAAAGCCCCAAAAGTTCTTTGAGTTCAACTATCATAGAACCTCAGCACCCTTGCGGTGGTGTAAGCAGACTCGTATTCTCTGGCGCTCCTTTCCCAAGAAAAGTCCTGCCTCATACACCGCTTTATAATCTCAGACCACACCTTCTCCGAGTTGCAGAACTCCATATCGTAAAAGACCCTTGCCCGAAGCAGGGCAGACATCATATCCTTTGGCTCAAAATTTTCAAAGCCAAAGCCCGTGCCATTTTCTGGGTCCTTCAAAAAGTCCTTGACGGTGTCTTTTAGCCCACCCACCCACCTTACCACCGGCACGGTTCCATACCGCATGGCGATCATCTGAGATATTCCGCAGGGTTCAAAGAGGGATGGCATCAAGAACATGTCTGCACCTGCGTATATCTTGTGGGCGAGCTCTTCGCTGTATTCAATGCGAGCTTTGATGCTGTTTGGAAACTTCTTACTTAATTCCACGAGCATTTCTTGGTATTTGTCCTCGCCAGAACCCAAAACCAACATATCAAAGCCCTCTTTTACGATCTCCTCTGCGGAGGAAAATATCAGGTCAAAGCCCTTCTGGGCGGTAAGTCTTGCCACTATGCCTATGAGAGGTCTGTAGTTTTCGGTTTTCAAGCCAAAGATCTCCTTAAGGCGGGTCTTGTTCTTCAACTTACCCTTTTTAAAGCTCCTAAGGTTATACTTGGCAAAGATAAGCTCGTCCTTTTCCGGGTTCCATACATCGTAATCTATGCCGTTGAGAATACCAAAAAAGTATTTCTTTTCCCTTATAACGCCCTCCAAACTATAACAGTAACCTTTCAATTCCTCCGCATAAGATGGGCTAACTGTGGTCAAAACATCACAGAACAGTATCCCTGCCTTCATAAAGTTTATCTTTCCGTAAAACTCTATGCCCCCGTAAGGGTGGAATACCTCCCATGGTAGGTTCAAAGCGGGTAGAAAATGGGCGTCAAAAATGCCCTGATGCATGGCATTGTGAATGGTAAATATAACGGGAACTCTCTCTAAGTCTGGGTAATACAAGGACTTATACAAGGGCAAAATTCCCGTGTGCCAGTCGTGGATATGGATAACCTCTGGCTTTAGCTCCAACTCCCTTATTACCTGAAGACTTGCCAAAGACAAAAAACCAAACCTCAGGGCATTGTCGTAGTAATCTCCCTTTGGGAGTGCGTAGGCATATTCCCTTCCGTAGTAGGGTTTGTAGTCTATGAAAAAATATCTAACATGGTCCAGAGTATCTTCATAAAGGTCAAACTCTCTCCACTGGTGGTCAATGTATATTTTTATGCCCTCTTTTATCTTTCTCTCTACGCTCCTTTTTAGCTTGGCGTACTTCGGCATTATTACATAAACCGTATGCCCAAGCCTTATAAGGGCTTTGGAAAGGGAGTGGATCACATCTCCCAACCCTCCCGTCTTCAAATATGGAGCGCTTTCACTGGCAACTATAACCACCCGCATGGTTTAGCTTTCTATTTTATAATAACTTAAGCCTTTCCAAGGTTATGGTTTTTATTTCTTCAAAAACCTCCTCCTCCGACCTGCTGGCATCTATCAACCTTATGTCTCTCTCCTTTTCAGAATAGAAAATCTGAAGGTATCCGTCCCTGACCTTTTTTAGGTAGTTTGGTTCTTCAAACTTGGTCTTTTGTTCCTCTAATCTCTGCAGAGCCAACTCCAAAGGTAGGTTAAGTATAAAGGTAAGGTCTGGCTTTCTTCCCCTTATGGCTATGTGATTTAGAATGCTAACAGTTCCTAAGTTTATCTCCCTTCCGTAGCCCTGGTAAGCGGTCGTGGAGTCTATAAACCGATCCACTATTACAATTTTTCCGCTGGTCAGGTCTGGGAATATTTTTTCCCACACTAAGCTAGCCCTTGCACTCTCAAAGAGCAAAAGCTCTGTAATTGGGTCCATAGCGTAGTTTATTATCAGCTCCCTTATCTGTTCTGCCAGGGGAGTAGAACCGGGGTCTCTATAGAGGGAAACCTCGTAGCCTTCTTCCTTTAAAAACTTATACAGCTTACTGGCTTGAGTGCTTTTTCCAGAACCGTCTATTCCCTCAAGGCTTATAAGAAAGCCTTTCACTCAGCCTTTTCCTCTTTTGCCTTCCTTTCCACTATATGCTGATGCTTTATTAGCTCTCCCTCAGACCAATAAATGGCCATTTCTGCAATGTTTTCTGCGTGGTCTGCCATCCTCTCAAGGTGTCTTGCCACAAAGGAAAGGCTTATAACCCTTTTTATGTTCCTTGGGTCCTCCATGACATAGGTTATCAGCTCCCTTTCCAACTGATGGTATAGCTCATCCACCATATAGTCCCTTTCTATAACCTTCTTTGCCAGCTCCACATCCCTGTGGAAAAAGCTAATTACCGCATCCTCAATCATAGTTTTCACAGTGTTTGCCATTAAGGTTAGATTTACGTAAGGCTTTAGTGGAGGCTCCTGTGCCAATAAAATTGACCTTTGTGCTATATTTTCCGCTTCATCTCCTATCCTTTCCAAATCGGAAACCACCTTATACATACCCATTATTAGCCTAAGGTCCACCGCCTCCGGCTGATATAGGGCTATCATCCTTATACAACGTCTTTCTATCTCCACCTCCAACTGGTCTATGGCATCATCCCCCTTTATGATCTCCTCCGCCAAGTTGGTATCCTGCTTATTCAAAGAGTCTATAGCCTTATCCACCGCAGTCCGAACGAGCTCTGCCATTCTTAGAACAAGCCGTTTTGTCTCTTCTATCTCCGCATG
>DAIRFT010000087.1:0-3000 GCA_036794885.1 Thermocrinis sp.
TATGCTTCTTACCCTACTCTCTCCTATGTGCTGGGCTACCTCAAAGTATAGCTCCTCCTGAGTCCAATTACCCCTATCATCAATAAAACGCCTTGTGGTCTTTAGACCATGCTTAACCGGTGGCAAATTCTTCTCAGAAAACTCCACGTCCACAACTGCACCTATGACCTGAACAATTCTCCCCTTCATAGTAGCCACTATTTTAACATATAATTAATTGAAATCGTGAAAGCCATAGAGGTTTCCTCCATCCTCAAGCTTTTGGAAGGCAAAGAGGACGGACAAAAGATAGAACAGGAGCTAAGAAGTATAGAGAAGAGAAAGGAAAAGGTCTATGTGTCCAACTATACCCTTTTGGAATTGGCTTATCTTCTTGAGTTTGTCTATGGGCTGAGCAGGGAAAGGGTGGCAAAGGTGCTGAAAACCCTCTTAGAGGACCCTCTTTTTAAAGTGGAGGAGGAAGAAGTGTGGAAGGACGCACTTAAGCTTTATTTGGAGGGCACTGAGCTTTTGTCTGCCCTAAAAGAGGTGCAATACAGGAGGGTGGATGTTGATGGAACGGTCGGTTAAGGTAAAATTCTGCGGGATCAAAAGGGAGGAGGATATAAAAAAGGCTTTGGAACTAAAGGTGGATTACTTGGGTTTTATACTTTATCCAAAGAGCCCAAGGTTTGTAGGTTGGGAAAGGCTGGCAGAACTTTTGGAGTTAGCCCGAGGAGTGAAAAGGGTAGGTGTTTTTGTCAATCCAACTCTTGAAGAGATAGAGAGGGCTTTTGAGCTTGGCGTAGACTTGGTGCAACTTCACGGAGAGGAGGATTTTGAGTTTGCAAAAAGGGTAGGATTGGAGAGGGTTATAAAAGCCTTTCGGGTAAAAGACCAAATCCATTTGGAAGAAGCATGGAAGCAAGCTTACGCGATCCTTTTGGACACCTACTCAGACAAAGCCTACGGTGGGACCGGAGAGAGCTTTGATTGGAGCATAGCCCAAGCTTTGGTGGAAGAGGGATTTAAGGTTTTTCTCTCTGGAGGTTTAAACCCAAAGAATGTTTCCCTTGCAGTGCAAAAGGTAAAACCCTATGCGGTGGATGTGTCCTCGGGCATAGAAAAGGATCCCGGTGTAAAGGACCACAAAAAAATGGAGGAATTCATCCATGCAGTTGAGAACTCACCTAAAGATTGATCAGGAGCTGAGTGGAACTCCCGTAGAAGTGGGAGAAGGTTATGCGGTGGTGGAGCTAAAGACGAAGGAAAACATGCGTGCGGATGAGAAAAATTTGGTGCATGGAGGTTTTATCTTTAGCCTTGCGGACTACTGCGCCATGCTTACAGTCAATGAACCCACCGTTGTTTTAGCATCCGCCAAGGTGGATTTTAAAAAACCCGTGGTGGTAGGAGAGACCCTCCGAGCAGAGGGCAGACTTCTAAGGGCAGATGGCAAAAAGCGATGGGTAGAGGTAAAGGTTTATAGAAACCAAGATCTGGTCTTTTTGGGAGAGTTCCTGTGCGTGGTGCCCGATAAACGTGTGCTTGATATTGGGTGAATTTTGTGATAGATTTAATACAAATCTAACTCAAGGAGGTGGTCTCATGGTCAGGGCAGTGCTCTTTGGTTTAAGTGCGGTTGCCTTAGCTTTAGCCCAACCAAAGATTGAGGTGAAGGATCCATGGGTCAGGCTAGTCCCACCCAACGCAAAAGCCACCGCCGCATACATGAAGATTGAAAACAAGGGAACAGAGGCAGACAGGCTGGTGGATGCGTCTAACAATGTTTCCAAGATCACCGAGCTTCACGAGACGGTGGAGGGCAAGATGCGTAGGGTAAAAGCCACAGAAGTTCCAGCAGGGAAGACCGTTGAACTAAAACCCGGAGGTCTTCATGTAATGCTCATAGAACTCAAGGAGCCCCTCAAGGAAGGTCAAACGGTGGAAATTACCCTAAAGTTTGAAAAGTCAGGAGAGATAAAAGTTCAAGCACCCGTCAAAAAGGGAATGGGTGGCATGCACCACCATCACCACCATCATAACCATCACCACAAGCATTGAACCTTGGCCCTCGGGAGGACTCACGAACTTATAAACCTGCTTGCCCTCCCGGGCTTTCTTTACTTTTTACCAAAAGAGTTTTATCTGTCCTTTAGCGTGGGCTATGTGTTGGGCACCTTTTTACTATCCCCAGACTTGGACCTAAAGCACTCCAAACCTTCCAAAAGATGGAAAGCACTAAAGATCTTCTGGCGTCCCTATCAAAAAAAATCCAAACACAGAGGCATCTCCCATATCCCCCTTTTGGGCACCCTCACAAGGCTCTTATACATCTTCCTTTTAATAACAGCCCTTTATTACCTGCTTTACTTTTTCCTTTCCTATTATTGGCAGGAGGGCACCCAGAAAATATCCCAACTCAACCCCCTTATTCTTGCCGAAAAGCTTGCATACAAAGAATGGACCTTTTACGCCCTCTTAGGTCTAATAGCCTCTGAGATCATCCACATAAGCCTTGACTTGCTTTGGAGCTTTTGGAAAAGAATAAAACCCTTGTGACCTCAGTTTATCATAGCGAACTCTTCCTTTATAGCATTGCTAAGTTCTTCGTGAAGGATAAACCAAAAGTGCCTTTTTAACTCCGGTGGGATGCTCTCTATCTGCTCCGCAAGATAAAAACTAACCACAAGACGAAAAGCCTTACTTTTTCCCCTCTCCAATCTGTAAAAGTCCATCGGTCTCATAGGTCTTAGCTCGTTCCTTCTTTTCAATGCCCGTCTTAGTGCCTTCTTGAGTATAGGCATAAACTTTCTGTCATACTGAAGCTCTAACCTATTCGGACAGTAAGGTTCAAAAAGCCTTATATAGACTGCCCTAAAAAACATTAGAACCCACCCCCGTTTTGTTTCTTAAGGTTTTTAGGACAAGCCCAAAGCAAACTTCCACAACGCCCTGCATCAACTTTAAAAACTCAGATAATATGTGCCCCTCCCAAAGCATCATAAAGTTTATAAAACA
>DAIRFT010000013.1:0-13014 GCA_036794885.1 Thermocrinis sp.
TGAAGTAGCCCAGCCCTTCTTGCCATTTTAGCATCCAGTTTTAGCTCCTCCGCCAGCATACCCGCAATGTATGCTACCTCTTTGGAGTGCAAGAGCACATTCTGGGAGTAGCTGGTTCTATAGTAGAGCTTGCCTATGTAGTAATAGAGCCCCGGGTTTATATCATACAGCCCAAGCTCAAGGCAGGCTTCCTCTCCAGTCTTCCTGATCCTTTCGTCTATTTCCTTTTTTACCTCGTTGACCACCTCTTCTATGCGGGCGGGATGGATCCTACCGTCCTCTATGAGCCTCTCTAAGGCAACCTTGGCAATCTCTCTCCTAAGAGGGTCAAAGGATGATATGGTTACCAAATCGGGTGTATCATCTATGATCAGATCCACTCCCGTCAGAAGTTCAAAGGTCCTTATGTTCCTGCCCTCCCTTCCTATGATCCTGCCCTTAAACTCGTTGGAGGGAAGTTCTACCGTGGTGGTGGTGTAGTTTATGGCGATCTCTGAGGCGAGCCTTTGGACTGCGGTGGTTATTATCCTTTTTGCCCTCAACTCTGCCATTTCTCTGGCTTCCTCTTCGAGCTTCTTGGCGAGCCTTATAGCCTCAATTCTTGCGTTCTCCTCTGCCTTTTTGAGCACTTCTGCCCTAGCTTCTTCCATAGTTAGGGATGCGATCCTCTGAAGTTCTAAGAGTTCCCTTTCCCTTAGTTGTTGCACTTCCCTCTCTTTTTCTTGAACCTCTTTTAGCTTATTTTCTATGTCCCTTTGTGCCCTTTCCACCTGCCTTTCCAATTCCTTGAGTTCCTTCTCCCTTCTGTAGAACTCTTCCTCCCTTCTTTCAAGGGCTTCAAACCTTCTTTCTACCATCTGTTCCTTTTGGGTTAAAGCCTGTTCTTTTTGGCTTAAGCTCTGCTCCACCTCCCTTATTTTGCGCTCAAGCTCCTGCTCCTTTTTTTCAAGCTCTGCACGCTTTTGAGAGAGCAAGCCCTCCACTTCCCTTTTCCTCTCCTCCGCCTCCTGCCTTACCCTTTGGGCTTCTTCCTTGGCAAGGTTTATGATCCTTTCCGCTTCTCTTTGGGCATTCTCTAAAATTTTTTGCACATCCTCCTCAAAGGTCTTGGTGGGTTCTTTTTCCTTCCTTCTAAAAAGGAAAGCACCCGCGCCCAAGCCTCCAAGCAGGGCAAAGAAAGCTAAAATGATCGCCAACACAACCTCACTCATCGCTCTTACCTCCTGTAGATTATGGTTTCTTCGGTGGCTATGGCATCCACCTTTTGGTCCCAAGGGTCGCAGGGAATTTCTTCAAAAACCTGAAAGCTAAAGGCTACTCCCACCTTGAACCCTCTTATCCTCCCCAAAATCCTGTCGTAAAAACCTTTGCCCATCCCAAGCCTACAACCCTTAAGGTCAAAGGCAACCCCAGGCACAAGGGCAAGCTCCACCAGTTCTGGTCCCACCTCCTCACACTGGGTTGGCTCAAGAAGGCAAAAACTTCCAAGGGCTAAGCCATCAAAGGACCTGATCTTGCACAGCTTCATACTCTCTTGCTCCACCTTGGGAATTAAAAGGTCCTTGCCCTCCTTGAGGATTTCCTCCAAAAGAGGTGATATATCCGGTTCTCCGTCAAAAGGGCAAAAGGCTAAGATTGTTCTTGCGGACTTAAAAGGCTCCAAGCCCTTTATGTTTTCAACTATAGCCTTTGAAAGCTGTTGATGTTTTTGGGTGGGCAGACTCCTCCGTAGGTTCCTCAGTCTATACCTTAACTCTATTTTGCTCAAAACTTTCATTCTTCCGCCTCCTTTTGAGGAGGGGAAGGCAAGAAAAACCCACCCGGCCGTAGAGGGAGAGGCTTTGGTGGGCCCCAGTTCCCTTAGGTGGGTGTCCTCCCGGGACGTCCTCGATGGGACAGCCCCGGAGCCCGGACTCCCTATTGGCTCACCTTGTGGACCCCAATTTAGTCCTCTCCACTACGAGCAGGGCAGGCTTGTTTTACCTTAAGCTCACATTGAACTCTCTCTTTAAATCCTCCACCAACCCAAAGACCAATTGGTTGGCTTCCTCGTCGGACAAACTACCCTTCAAGCTTCTCAGAAAGAGCCTAAAGCTAACGCTTTTCTTGCCTTCCCCAAGCACGCGCTCATCTGTCCAAACACTAACCACCTTCAAATCTTCCACCTCTTCCAGCTTCCTTATATGCATGATTAATTTATCCACCGATAGCCCTTTGTCCATAACCAGGGTAATGTCCCTGACCACCGGCGGATAGTTGGAAAAGGGCACATACTGAGCCCTTTTGGGCTTGAGCCTATCAAGGTCCAGCTCCGCTATCAGGACCTTTTCCTTAAGGTCCAGCTCCCTTTCCAAGAGAGGGTTCAAAAGCCCCAAAAAGCCAATTTCCTCTCCTTCCGCCCAAAGGCTAACCTGTAGGTTTGGATGTAAAAAGGGAAGTTTGGACCCCTGAGAGGTGTGCAAAACTCCCACCGAGTGCAAAAGGTCCGAGACCAAGCTCCTAAACTCCTGTAGAGTATGCATGTTGGAAAGAATGCCAAGCCTTTTACCTTCCCCCTTTTCAAAAAATACTTTGCCCACCTCAAAGAGGGCTATCTGTTGGAGGAAGTTTCTTCTGTTTCTTAGGTAGGAGTTGATCAGGGATGGGACCAGGGATGTGCGCAGAAATCTTTCCTCCTTTGCCAGGGGATTGATGACCTCAAGGGTTGGGCTTTTTAGACCCAAGATTTCGTAGAGCCTTTTTCCCTCAAAGGAAAAGTTGAGCACCTCAAAAAAGCCCCTTGCCTTCAGGAAATTCTTTATCTCCCTCTCCAGCTTTTCCTTCACCTTTGGCTTGGAGGGGACAAGAAGACGCTCTGCCCGGAGATTGTCGTAGCCTTTTACCCTCAAAAGTTCCTCCACTATATCCGCATCTCCCTGCACATCAAAGCTTCTGAAGGCTGGAACCAGCACCTCAAAGCTACAGTTTTGCACCCTTACCTCAAAACCAAGCTTTTGCAGGACCCTTAGCCCACCCTCTGGGTCCAACTCCTCCCCCGCATACCTTTTGAACTTTCCAAAGGAGAGAAAGATTCTCTTGGGTTCGTAAGGTTGAAGGTATGTATCCCTTACCGCCCTTACCTCACCGCCCGCCAGCTGGAGGATCAGACCTACCGCCCTGTCTTGATGTTTCTTTAAAGACTGGATATCCACGTTTCTCTCAAATCGGTAGGAGCTCTCCGTTTGCACACCCAAGGACCTGGCAGACCTCCTTACCCTAAAAGGCTCAAAATACGCACCCTCAAGGAGGATGCTTTTTGTATGCTCCCTTACACCGCTCTCCAAACCTCCCACAACGCCCCCTAAGGCAAGGACCTTTTCACCGTCCGCTATGACCAAGTTTTCCTCCGAGAGCTCCTTCTCCACACCCATGAGGGTGTTGATCTTTTCTCCCTTTTTTGCCCTCCTTATTACCACCGGACCCTCTATTTTTTCCCAGTCAAAGGCGTGCAAGGGTTGTCCCCTCTCTAACATCACATAGTTGGTTATATCCACCACATTGTTTATACTCTTTATTCCGCACTGCCATAGCCTACGCCTGAGCCAGAGGGGAGAGGGCTTTACTTGGACGCCCTCTATCAACACCGCCCTGTATCTTTTGCAGTCTGGGTCCTCTATATGCACCTCCACCGAGCCAAAGTCCTCAAGGGTTTTGTCTTGGGGCTCTTTTAAGGGTAAATCAAACAGGGCAGAGATCTCTCTGGCAAGACCTAAGATGCTCAGCAGGTCTCCCCTGTTGGGGGTGATTTCCACCTCCAAAACATACTCACCAAAGCCAAGGACCTCCTTGGCGGGCGTTCTGGGGCTGAACTTTTCTTCAATCACAAGAACTCCCTGACTACCATCCTCCAAACCAAGTTCCTGCGCAGAAAGGAGCATACCCTCAGAAACCACACCAAAAAAGTCCCTTTTAGAAATAACCCTGTCGCCCACCCTTGCCCCCGGTAGTGCCACCAGCACGCCATCCCCCTCCTTTATTTCTTGGTCCCTTGTGACCACCTGCACCACGTTTCCCACATCCACCTTGCAGACCTTAAGTTCTTGCCCTTGCGGATGGTTTTCCACATTTAGAACCTTTCCAAAGACCACTCCCTCCACCGATTGCTCCCACACGCCCACGGAGGTTTCCACGCTCCTCAGGGTGAGCCCTTGGGCTATCTCCTCCGGGGATAGCCCCTCTAAATCCACGAACTCAGCGAGCCAACTCAGAGGTGCCTTCATAGGAGGGAAATATTTTAAGGCTAAGTTTTATCCTTCAGCCAAGGTTTGTATTCAAGTATCTGTTCAAAGGTGTAGGGGAAGTCTTTAGGAAAGTCTTTCTCGGTGGGAATTCTCCCAAAGTATTTTTGGGCAAGGTCGTGGTTTTTGGGCTTTTCAAATCATTGAATCAGATTAGAAACTGCCACTTCCCAAGCGGTTTGGATATTTTCCCTATCCTGAGCCTTTGCCCTGAGGGATGGATATCTTCTAAAGGCAAGCTCTAACTTACCTCTAGCTTGGTGGATGCTATTTATCCAGCTATTTCCCACATACTCTCTGTATCTGTAGTTTTCCCACTTATAGAGGTGTTCCATAATCCGAGCCATTTGGCTTATGACTGCATCCAAATGCCTTTGTCCCATGTCCCTTATCTCCTCCAAAAGGTTCTCCCAATCCACCAGGTCGTATTCTCTGTTTTCCAAAAGCTTTAAATTCTCTTCCAACCAAAGGAGGAAATCTTTTTCATAGAGTTCCTTGAGTTGTTGGATTTTCAGTTTCATGGGTTTAAATATAAGCCTATCGGGGAATGTGGCTTTAGCTTTCTCCTTTGGGTTATTTTGAGGGATGCAAAGAGAGGGTAATTGTGAAGTGTGTGGTTTTGAGATGGCGGGAGTTTGGGGCTAAAGCCTTTTAATGATAAACTATATTTGCAATGATTGAGTTTATGAAGTTCAGGTATTATGCCTACGGGGTTTCTTTGCTTCTTGTTGGACTTTCTGTGTTTTTACTGTTTTGGAAGGGTTTGAACTTGGGACTGGACTTTACCGGTGGCACCCTGTTGGAGGTTCGGTTTGAAAAGAAAGTATCCTTGGTAGATGTTAGGAAAGCTATGGAAACTGCGGGACTGCGTGCATTTCGGGTGCAAGATACTGCCCAGGGAACCGTGATCGTAAGGTTGAGGGTGGATGAGCCAAGGGATAAGGCACTTAATGCCATAAATACTTTAGGAAACTATCAACTTCTACGGGCGGAGACCATAGGGGGCATTGTTAGCAAGGAGCTGAGAAACAAAGCCCTTTGGGCAATAATAACAGCCCTTTTGGGCATACTCCTATACTTGGCTTACCGCTTTGAACCCATTTGGGGCTTGGGTGCCATCCTTGCCTTAGCCCACGATGTTTTGATAGTTGTTGGGGCATACTCTCTCACCCAGTTTGAGGTGGGCTTGGATGTTATAGCTTCTCTCCTTATCGTGGCGGGATATTCGGTGACGGATACGGTGGTAGTCTTTGACAGGATAAGGGAAAACCTAAGGCTCAGAAAGGGCACAGACTTTGAAAGTCTGATAAACATCTCCATAAACCAAACCCTTTCAAGGACCTTGATGACCTCCCTAACGACCTTTGTGGTATCCCTCGTCCTTTTTTTGCTTGGGGGACCAGCCCTGTCTAATGTTATGTTTGCCTTTGTGGTTGGTGTGGTGGTGGGGACTCTGTCTTCTATCTTTGTGGCAAGTGCCATTGTGTTGGATATAAAGAGATTTTTCCTAAAGGAAGTGCCAGCCTGATGTTGGTTCTAAAAGAATTTGGAGACAAGGACCACTTTTACAGGTTTTTAAAGGACAAGGTGGGCGTTTTTTTTAGGGAGGCGGAGCAAAGGAGCCACGAAGGAGTCCACAGGGTGCTGTATCTTGAAAACAGACAGATAAACCCTCGGGTTTTCTTTGAGTGTGCAAGGCAGGGCTGTTTGCACGCATACCAAAGCGAGAACCGATTTGCCCTTTCGGGCACAGAAGCCCAAATAAAGGAATTCTGCCGGTGTCTTTCCCAATTCCACAAGGATTTAGCCCTTGAGATTTTGCAAGCACTTATGAATTATCGGAAAAAGTCCTTTAAGCTCCAGTTCAACTACAAGATCCTGCCCTTGGGCATAAAGACTGCTATAATGGGCGTTCTTAACGTAACTCCTGACTCTTTTTCCGACGGTGGGCTTTACCTGAATACAAGCTCCGCGGTGAAAAGGGCGGTGCAGATGGCGGAAGAGGGGGCTGAGATCATAGACATTGGGGGAGAATCCACAAGACCGGGCTCCCAAAGGGTCAGTGTGGAGGAAGAGCTGAAAAGGGTTCTGCCCGTTTTAAAGGAGGTCAGAAAAGAGCTTCCAAAGGTCTGGATCTCGGTGGATACATACAAGGCGGAGGTTGTTAGGGCATGCCTTGAAGAGGGTGCGGACATCATAAACGACATAAGCGGGGGAACCTTTGACCCAAGGATGTTTGAAGTGGTCTCTCAGTATCAATGCCCTTATGTTCTCAATCACATAAAGGGAAGACCGGAGGATTGGAAGAGTATGCCCATAGTCTATGAGGATGTGGTTCATGAGTCTATTGGGTGGCTGTGGGAAAGGCTCGGCAAGCTAAAGGCATTGGGCTACAAAGGGCAGGTTATAATAGACCCAGGCATAGGCTTTGGGAAACTCCCAGAGCACAACGTGGAAATTCTCAAGCGCCTAGACGAATACAAGGTCTTTGGGGCACCCATATTGGTGGGAGTTTCAAGAAAGTCCTTTGTTGGTCTTGTTTTAGAGGGTCTTTTGAAAAAAAAGACGGAGCCTAAAGAGAGGCTATACGGAAGCCTTGGTGCCCTCGCCTACGCAGTGGTGAAAGGTGCCCACATAGTCAGGGTGCACGATGTGAAGGAGACGAGGGAGTTTTTAGCCCTCTTGGACACGGTAAGGACCTATGGAGATTTTTGAGTTTATATCCTACAAGGACCTCTTGGATATACTGGGGACTTCTCTGTTTGTGTATGGTGTGCTTTACTTTCTTAGGATCACAAAGGGTATTCAAATACTCAAGGGCTTGGTTTTACTGGCGCTAATATGGGCTCTTGCCAGCTTTCTGGACCTGAAAACAGTTTCCACCATCTTTGAAAAACTCTGGACGGTGGGACTTTTTTCTTTGGTGGTGATCTTTCAGCCAGAGATCAGAAAAGCCCTCAGTAGGTTGGGTCAGGCTACCAAGCTAACCTCTTCAAAACCTTTGGAGGAAAGGATCGTGGAAAGAATAGTGCGTGCCTGTGCTTTTATGTCCGAAAGGCAGATAGGTGCCCTGATAGTTATAGAGAGGAATCAAGACTTGGAACCTCTTTTGGAGGGCTGTGTGACCATTGACGCAGTGGTCTCAGTGGAGCTTCTTATCACCTTATTTGACCCTCTTACTCCTTTGCACGACGGCGCGGTTGTAATTAGGGGAGATAGGATAGCCTACGCATCCTGCGTGCTACCCTTATCTAAGTCCTCGGAAATTCCCAGAAAGTATGGCACAAGGCATAGGGCTGGGCTTGGAATATCGGAAGAATCTGACGCCATAGCAGTTATCGTCTCCGAAGAGACGGGAGAAATATCCGTAGCAGTGGGTGGTAGGTTCCACAGGAACTTGGACCAAGAGCTTTTAAAGAGCTTGCTTTTAAAGGAGCTGGGCATTAATCTATAAAGCTATGAAGCTAAAGACTACCATCAAAACCAAGCCAAGCTTAAGCGTGGTGCTTGGTCCCTTTGTGGGTCTTTTGGAAAAGCCCACCGAAAGCCTTTTAGAGCAGTTGGAAGAAGAAGCCCAAAAAAACAAATGCATAACACACTTTGTTAGAAGAACGCCAAGGTTCTTCTTTTCTGAGGAGATGCCACAGAGGGAGATACCCTTTAGCCAAAGCCAATGGGAAAGCATAATGAACCAACTAAAGGTTGAGCTTGATGAGGAGGAGTTGGAAGTTGCCTTGGCAATTCTCCATCAGTTGGACCACAGAGGCTTTTTTGTGGGCGATGAAGCCAAGATCGCCAAAGAGTTTGGAACTTCCAAAGAATTCGTAGAGGACCTCAGAGAGTTTATAATGACCGAGCTTGAGCCTGTGGGCATTGCGTCCAAAGGTTATGAAGAGTTCTTCTGCGTCCAACTGAGGGAACTCTACCCAGAGGAGCCAGAGCTCTGCCAGAAGGTGTTGGAGTTTTTAAAGACAGGTGCGGGAGATCAAAGGGTAAAGGACATTGCTACCCGGCTGAGGCTAACACCTTTTGAAGGAGGGCAAAGCCCTTACAAGGTGGGCAGTGTGGATGTGATCCTTGAGAGGGATCAGGACGGTTGGCTGATAATTTTGATGGATGATTTTATAGACCTTGAGGTCCAAGAGGGAGAGGGAGAAGAGAAGGAGAGAGCCCTGCGGTGGAAAAGACTACTGGACTTAAGGAGAAAACTTCTAAGAGGATGCATAAACCTGGTGTTAGAAAGGCAGGAGGACTTTCTGTTGGGAGTTGGTCCTCTTAAAGCTTTGGAGCTAACAGAGGCTGCACAAAAGCTTGGCGTTAGCATCTCTGTTATGAGCAGGCTTGCATCCAACAAGTATGTAAAAACATCCGCTGGGATCTATCCTCTTAGGTTTTTCTTTCAAAGGAGGTCCAAGGGTGGCTACAGCAGGGAGCAGGTCCTTAGGGCAATGAAAGAGACCCTTCAAGAACACGGTAAGCTCAGCGATGCCAAAATGGCGGAGCTTTTAAAGGAAAAGGGCATAGAACTTTCCCGTAGAACCGTATGCAAATACAGGAGAATGCTATGAGGGAAAAGGAGGTTATAGGGCTTCTTGAGGAAAAGGGTTTGGAAGGATTCCTTTTTAGCTCTCAGGCAAACGTGCTTTATCTTTCTGGTTTTAGGTCCTCCAACGCCTATGTACTTGCCACTAAGGAGGGCTTTTACCTTTTTACAGACGCACGATATTACGAGAGGGCAAAGGGAACTTTGAGGGAGGGATGGCAGGCAGTTTTGGTCCAATCTCCCATGCACAGGGCTATAAAGCAAAATATAAAAAAGCTGGGAATAAAAAGGGTGGGCTACGAGGAGGATAGGGTAAGCTGTGCCTTTAGAAAATCTCTACGCTCAAGGGACGTCCAATGGGTGGGCTTTAGCAACTTTCTTGGAAAACTGAGGGCTATAAAAAGTCCTGAGGAAATAAAGATAATGAAAGAGGGAGTTTTAAAGGCTGACCAAATTTACAGGGAACTGCTTGATTTTGTAAAGCCGGGGATAACGGAGCTGGACCTGAGAGGTTTTATAGTTAGAAGAGCCTTTGAAATGGGTGCAATGGGCGAAAGCTTTCCTGCCATAGTTGCCTTTGCGGAGGGTTCTGCGGTTCCTCATTGGGAAACTTCCCAAAGAAGGATAGAACAAAAGGGACCTCTGCTGATAGATATGGGCATTCTATACAAGAACTACTGCACGGATTTTACCAGAACTATCTACTTGGGAAAGGCAGACGATGAATTTAAAAAGGTCTATCAAGTGGTCAAGGATGCCCACCTCTTTGCCTTGGAGAAGGTAAAGGTGGGAACCCCCGTAGGTGAAATAGACAGGACCGCAAGGGAGTACATAAAAAAGAAGGGCTTTGGCAAATACTTTACCCACAGTACGGGGCACGGTGTGGGTATAGAAATTCACGAACACCCAAGGCTCTATCACAAAGGAAAGGGGGCTGAGGAACCCATAGAGGAAGGAATGGTCTTTACAATTGAGCCGGGTATATACCTACCGGGCAAGTTTGGAGTGAGGCTTGAAAACATGGTGGCAGTTGTGAAGGGTGTGGGTGAGGTGCTCTCTGAGGTGTCCCTTGACTTGATTGAGTTATAATTTTATCTATATACGCGGGGTGGAGCAGCCTGGTAGCTCGTCGGGCTCATAACCCGAAGGTCGCGGGTTCAAATCCCGCCCCCGCAATACTTAACCACAAGAGGCACATATAAAGGGCTCAAAGCAATACCAAGCCCCACGCTGGCAAAGGCAAGGTTTGGATTGAGGTTATACCTAAGGGCAAGCACCGCAGAGAACATCATAGGT
The DNA here is from genome assembly GCA_036794885.1 of Thermocrinis sp. GTDB lineage: Bacteria > Aquificota > Aquificia > Aquificales > Aquificaceae > Thermocrinis. Next base: position 10,117 of record DAIRFT010000013.1, read on the forward strand.
GGCATGGCAGACTCCAACAGGGAAACCTTGAAGGCGACGGGAGAGAGTTCCATAAATCTTCCCACCAAATAGACCGCAAGGACAGAAACAGAGACCTTTATGAAAATGGCAAGCAAAGATAAATTTAAGTGATCCCTTATACCACTAAGGTTTATACTGAGTCCAAGGGCAAAGAGGATCACTGGTATAGTGGAGTTGGCAACAGAGTCTAAGACTTCTTCTAAACTTGGATGCAAAGGAATTCCCTTAAAGACAAAGCCAAGGACTAATCCCAAGAAGGGAGGAAAGAGGAGAACTTCCCTTAAGTCTGGCTTTCCACTTGCAACCATCACTCCCAAAAAGGAAACCATCAGAAAGGAACCCAAATTGTCGTAAATGATGGCGATTTGCAACCCCTCCTGTCCAAAGTAGCTAGAGGCATAAGGGTAGCCCAAAAAGGCGGTATTTCCAAAGGAGGAGACCAAAAGGAAGGTCCTCAGGTCTTTGTCAGAAAGCTTATAAAGCCAGGCTACAATATATGCTACTAACATGCACAAAACTATTGAAGCCCAAGCCAAGAGAGAGACTTTTATAACCTCCAACCCAAGCTTGATCTGGTGTCCTGTTTTAAAGGCAAGGATAGGAAGGGCAAAGTACATTACATAGTTTATCAGAACCTTCTCTTGCTCCTTTTGGAAAACACCAAAGTGCCTTAGAAGTTTGCCACTTATTATGGGCAGGACTACCTCAAGCATTCAAAAAGATTTCCTGAAGTCTTTTTCTTGCTATGTCTGGTGTTCCAAGATGTTTTCTGAGTGTGTTTTCCAAGACCTTTATGGGTAGTAAATTCTGCGGTGACCTTGGGTCCTGAAAGGGTGCGCTGGCAAACATAGGCAGAACGCCCGCAGTTAGATCGGCAAGTTCTTTAATCTTTTCTTTTGGTAAGTTGCCAAAGGCTTCCAGTCTTGCCAAGGTGCCAATTCCCTCTCCCTCTGCCAATTTTACATACCAGGTGTATTTATCAAGCTTTGCCTGCTCCTCTATCTTTCTTTGGGAGTGCACCCTTATAAGAGGTGTGCGGTAGCCCTTTTTTAGGTTCTGAAGAAGGTGTGCATACTCTCTGCTTATAAAGAGTCTCTTTATGGTTTTTACAAAACCCACGCAGGTAATACCCCTGTGCTCGCTGGTCAAAGTGCCATCGCAAACCAACAGCTGAGGCTTTACCTTTTTCCAAACTTCCCTTGCGGTATCCACTTCCTCCCTTCTAAGTAGCCTTAATAACTCAAGGGACAGATCCTTGTCCTCCAAAAGTTTTTTAACCTCATAGCCCAATCCAGAGAAAGCGGTCTCCTTTATATCGCCCTTTACCAAAAAGATTCTTCTGACCCTTTGCATGCGAAAGGAATGCTCTATAAGGTTTATGCTTTTTGGCTTGAGAATTATGGCACCTGCAGACAGAGTGGCAAAGACTGCCTCGTAAGATGAGTTTTTTGACTCGTCCCACACATAAGCGCTGTGGTCTATGCGCCTTATTCCATCCACAAAGGCTATGGTAAATCCTTCTGGCACATACCCTTTGTATGCATCCGTTGGGTCTTCTTCAAAGCCAGCAAACTGTTCTGATTCTTCGTATTCCATATCTTCCATTTCGTTCATTTCCCACAGCTTTAAGCTTACTCTGTATCGCATCCTTCCATCAGAGAAACTCCAAAACCCTGTTTGCTACCTCCTCTGAATTTCTGATGCAGTCCGCCACAGAGACACCCCTTAGATAGTTTCCCGTCAAAAAGAGCCCCGGGTGTTCCCTTTCCAAGGTCTCCGCCAGTTCGTAAAATCTGCCGTAGCCCAAATTATACTGTGGGATGGCTTTTTTCCACTTTGTGATCTTCAAAATGCTCACATCTACGCCCAAAATTTCCTTAAGTTCCTTCTCCACGATAGCGCTTATTAGGTCATCGTCCTCTTCTACCACCTGTGGGTCTGTGGCACCGCCCAGATAGATGGTTAAGAGGTTTCCTTTTCTTCCTTCAAATATGTTAGAAGAAAAAAGCACGCCCAGGATCCTTTTGCCCTCCTTTCTTGGCACCAAAAAGCCAAAGCCGGGTGGGATAGAGTCCCTTGTGTATGCATGAACAACAACCACCGGTGCGTAGTATATGCTGTCAAACTCCTGGGCTACGCTCCAAGAGAGTTCCCTCAGTAGGTATCCTGCGGAGGTTGCCGGTGCGGAAACCACCACCGCCCTTGCGGAGAACTTACCCTTTCTACTATCTATCACAAAATGATCATCCTTTCTTCTGATCTTTAGCACCACGTTCTCCACATCCACATCCAAAACTTTGGCTAAGTGGGAAGGTAAAGTGTAGTTTCCACCCTCAAAGGATATGAGCCTCCCGCCCGGACCAAGGGCTTTTAGCTTTATTGCACCCTTTATGAGACTACCAAACCTTTGTTCCAGTTCATAGACCCTTCTAACCGCATACTTCACCGACAGCTCCTTAACATCCCCCGCATAGACTCCACTGACAAAAGGCTCCACGATGTAGTCAAGGAACTCCTGCCCAAGGCGTCTTTTAACGAACTCTGCGATGCTCTCTTCCTTCTTTATAGACTTGGGAATAAAGGGCTCCTTTAGGACTCTGAGCTTTGCACTCAAGGAGAGTAAGGGAGAGGTGAAAAAGCTCAAGGGAGACATGGGCAAGGGCACAAGCTTGCCCCTTTTGTAGATGTATCTTATCTTAGCCTCTTCCCTCGCATACAAGGGTTTTATACCCGCCAAGGAGAGGAATTCTTCAACTTTTTTGTCCGCCAAAATGGTCTGAGGTCCCAACTCGCACAAAAATCCCTCTACTTCCTCCGTTTGGATGTTTCCACCGACCTTTTCTTCCTTCTCAAAGACCTTTACATTAACTCCAGCCT
>DAIRFT010000088.1:0-2967 GCA_036794885.1 Thermocrinis sp.
TGAAACCAAAGGACGGGCTTTGTGGTGTTGAACCTTAGCCTTGGAAATATTCTTTTAAGCATCGGGGCGAGGGGACTTGAACCCCCGACCTTCGGCTCCCGAAGCCGACGCGCCACCACCTGCGCCACGCCCCGTCATAAAGCCCAAGATCTTTTCACGCCACTTTTGTGCCAAAAATTTAACCTTCTCTTGGTCTATGGTCTTTAGCTCTCTCTTTTCCATAAGAATTTTTCCCTTGCATACTACCGTGTCAATATCCTCCGCATTGGCACTGTACACCCACTGGGAGAGGGGCTCATAAAGAGGTTGCCAATGGGGAGCATCCGCATTAACCAGTATAAAGTCTGCGTCGTAGCCTTCTTTTAGCCTTCCCCCTTTTATGCCAACCGCACGAAAGCCGTTTTCAGTGGCAATCATCAAGGCGGTCTGCGCGTTCATAGCCTTTGCATCAAGGCTTGCACCCTTTTGCAGTTTAGCCATCAAGGACATTTCCTCGTGCATGTTGAGGTTATCGTTGGACGCTGGACCGTCGGTGCCAAGGCATACATGAATGCCCCTTTTAACATAATCCCAAATAGGTGCTATACCCGAGGCAAGTTTTAGGTTGCTCTCTGGACAGTGTAGCACTTTAACTTCCCTTTCTCTGAGTATTTCCCTCTCCTCTTCTGTAGTCCATACCACATGGGCACAGAGCCATCTTTGGTCCAAAATGCCCAACTTTTCCAAATGCATAACGGGTGTATTTCCGTAAGTTTCTTTTATCCTCTCCACCTCTTCTTGAGTTTCCGCCAAGTGGGTGTGAATATAAACATCCTCCTCCCTTGCGATTTCATAAACCTTTCTCAGTGTGGAAGGTCCGCAGGTGTAGGGTGCGTGAGGGCAAAGAACGGGAAAGACAAGCTCTTCTCCCTTGAAAGCCTTCACAAACTCTCTTGCCCTTTTTATGTATTCCTCTGGCGTTTTTGCCACTTTGGTGGGAAAGTCAAGGATGCCAAAGCCAAGACCAACCCTCACTCCCACCTCCTTTGCTACCTCCCCTACCACCTCTTCAAAAAAATACATGTCCATAAATAGGGTTGTTCCGCTTCTTATGCCCTCCGCCAGGGCTATAATGGTGCCATCTTTAACAAACTCCGGAGAGACAAATTCCCCCTCCAACTTCCATATAACCTTCTGTAGCCAATCCATGAGTGGTAGGTCTGCACCAAGCCCCCTCAAAAGGGTCATGGGTAGATGGGTGTGCATGTTCGCAAAGGATGGGAAAAGGAGCTTTCCCTCTGCCCTTAGGACCTCTTTGGCGGGCTTTTCCTCCTCCCCAAGGTAGGCAATTTTCCCATCCTTTACACCCACGTTCAACTTTTTTCCAAGGGAGACCACAAAGACATCCTTTACAAGAAGGTCAAACATAACTCTTAGTATATCACCCCCGCACGGAGTATATCGTGCATGTGGATTATGCCAATGGGTTTCTTCTCCTCATCCACCACAATGAGGACGGTTATCTTATGATCCTCCATCCTCCTTAGGGCTTCCGCTGCCAACTCCTCCATCTTGGCAGTTTTTGGATTTGTGGTCATGGCATCCTTAGCCAAGCTGTTGTTTAGGTCCCCACCCCGGTTTATGAACCTTCTGAGGTCCCCGTCGGTGATTATACCCACAAGCCTTCCCTCCTCATTTACCACTGCCACCGCCCCAAAGCCCTTGCTGGTGATCTCCACAACCACCTCTTTCATTGAACCCGTTTCTTTAACAATGGGCACTTCTTCTCCCGTATGGCAGAGCTCTTTAACAAGCTTTAGCTTTCTACCCAATGCACCCGCAGGATGTCTGAGGGCAAAGTCCTTTTCTGTAAAACCTCTGAGTTCTAAAAGCACCATAGCCAAGGCGTCTCCCAAAACCAAAGCGGATGTAGTAGAGGTGGTTGGTGCTAAGTTCAAGGGGCAGGCTTCCTTGGAAACCCCCAAAAATATATGCACATCCGAGTGCTTTGCTAAGGTGGAGTTTGGGTTGTTGGTAACGGATATGAGCTTGGTGCCCAATAGCTTTATGTATGGAAGGAGTGCCAAGACCTCCGCAGATTCTCCACTGTTGGAAAAGGCTAAAACCACATCTTTACTTTCCACCACCCCCAGGTCTCCATGAAGGGCTTCTGAGGGATGAAGATAGTGGGAGGGAGTGCCGGTAGAAGATAGGGTTGATGCGACCTTTTGGGCTATGTGTCCTGACTTTCCAACGCCTGTGGTTATAACCTTTCCCTCACAGTTCAGGATAAGCTCAACCGCCCTAACGAAGGAATGGTCTAATCTTTCCGAAAGTTTTGAAAGCTCTCGTGCTTCCTCCTCTATTACCCTTTTAGCCTTACGGATGACCTCCTCAGAGTTCATTCACCCTTTTTGTAGTTCTCTATGCCCTTTTTGATCTCCTCTATGGCGAACTGCAAGCCCTTGAACCCTTCCACCTTTACCCACTTGCCCGGTTCCAGTTCCTTGTAGTGCTCAAAAAAGTGCTTGATCCGGTCCAGCAGCGCCTTGGGTAAATCATCCACGCTCTTTATATCGTCAAAGGTTGGGTCTATCTTTGAGTGGGGCACCGCTATAAGCTTTGTATCCACACCTTCTTCATCCCTCATCTCCAAGCCACCTATAGGTCTGCACCTTATCACACTGCTGGGTGCCACAGGATACCTTGATATCACTAAAACATCCACCGGGTCCCCATCGTCCGCCAAGGTCTGAGGAATAAAGCCGTAGTTGGAAGGATAATGCATGGCTGTAAATAAAAACCTATCCACAAAGACTGCACCCGCCTCTTTGTCCAGTTCATACTTAATGGGACTATCCTGTGGTATTTCCACAACCACATAAATGTCCTCTGGTGGGTTTTTACCGGCGGGTATTTTCTTTATGTCCATCTTTCCTCCTCCGAGAGCAATATTATACCCTAACGCAGAATTGTGATATAATTTTT
>DAIRFT010000089.1:0-2932 GCA_036794885.1 Thermocrinis sp.
GGAAGGGGTGTGGGATAGGGTGAGGAGTAGGTTAGTCCCTTTAGAGGCTGGAGGGACGGTCCCGATGAGGGATTTTTAGAACAGCCTCATGAAGGAGCTGTATTTTAAAAGGGCAAGACAGTTCTTCTTTGCCACTTTGGGCTTTGTTAGCCTTGTTTTCTTTGCGTGCCTCCCCTTGTATCCTTACTTTAAACTGCCTTTGCATCCCAACTTGGTCTTGGGTATGCTCGCCTTTAACCTACTCTTGGGTTTGATCTTTATAACCTTAGCCCTATTTTTACGTAAAAGGTTGTTTCCCATCAAAGTGGAAGAGCCCTACTGGAGCCAGAGGGCGACCGCCCGCTACTTTTGGCTCTACTTTTTGGTGGGTATTCCCTTTACCTTTAGCTTTTTGGTTTTTATAGTCTTTGCGAGCCTTGCCCTTTTGATTGAAGGCTACCTGCTAACGGTTTTTGGTTTAATATTATTAAAACCAAGAGAGGAGGACATAATATGACGAGGGAAGAGGTTATCCAAAGGCTTCTCCAAGAGGACAAGGAGTTTAGGTATCACTACGAAAAGCACGAGGAGCTTGACAAGCAAATAGACAAGTTAGAAAAGCACCATCCCATGACCCATGACTTGGAGATGGAACTGGAAAAGCTCAAAAAGGAGAGGCTCTATCACAAGGATATGATGGAGTTGAAAATTCAGAAGTTTTTAAACAGCCAGAAGGTTTAAGTGCATTCGCCCGCAATGTGTCTTCCGCTGTCTAAGTTTATGATCTCACCGGTCATGGTCTCCACCCTTAGCAAATACTTTGTTAGCTCCACCACATCCTCCAAAGATACCTCCCTCTTCAAGGGCGTTTTTTGTATGTAGGCGTCCCACCTTTCTTGGGAAAAGTCAGGAGGCTTTAGGGTGGGACCCAAGGCTATGCCGTTTACTAAAATGTGCGGTGCTAACTCCTTCGCCAGAACCTTTATGGCAGTATGTAGTGCCCCCTTAGCAAGGAAGTAGGCAGAGTAATTTTTGTAGGGGGTGGTGTTGGTTGCCCAATCGCCAAAGGCAACCACCCTTCCCTTGGGACTTTGGTCGTTCTTTTGCATATGCTTGGCACATTCTTTTGTCAAAAACAAAAAGGCAGTGGCTATGGGCATAAGGTGGTTCATAAAATCCTCAAGGCTAAGGCTCTCTAAGGGAGTGGGATAGTAAGGGCTCGCCAGGTGCAAAAGGGCGTCCACCCTTCCGAACCTCTCCACCGTCTGAGCCACCACCCTTTGGTAGGAGGAAAAGTCCGAAAGGTCAGCCTTTATTCCTTCCACCTCTCCGTCCCTTTTCAACTCTTCCACCGCCTCTTGGGAGGTGTGATAAACCACCGCCAATTGCCAGCCTTCCTTCAAAAGCCCTTTGGCGACTTCAAAGCCCACACGCCTTGCACCGGTTATTAGGGCAACTTTTTGCATTTGGTTTATAATTATAGACTAAGGCGCATAGCTCAGTAGGCAGAGCGCTGGCCCGACACGCCAGAGGTCGGCGGTTCGAATCCGCCTGCGCCTATTTACCAATTTCCTAAAAGACTTCCAAAGCCCTCAAAGAAAGCCCTTATCAGCTTTTCGGAGGGTTGCAACTGCACCACCGTGTAGCCATCCCTCCTTCCAACCCGCACACCTTCTTCTAACTCGGTGGGAAGCACAGAAAAGAGATGGCTGTTTATAACCGCAGAAAGACCGAAGAATTCCTCCATATCTTCCCTCTGCGTGCTGATCAGTAGGTCAAAGTTTCCACCTTCAACCACATCCCCCTCAAGCTTTAGAACATACTCTTTTATAAGTTCCCTAAACTCCTCACTATTTATGAGAACCTTTTTACCCTTCAAGGGTTTGCCCCATCGGGATTTTCCCCCAGACTTTTCCAACAGCTTGATCTCTTCTATGACCATGCTATCGTCCAAACCTTTGCACATATCATAGACCGTCAGAAGGGCCACGGATACCGCTGTAAGTGCCTCCATCTCATAGCCCGTTTTTGAGGTGCCAAGCACCAAGGAAAAGACCTCCAAACGGTCTTCGCCCAGCTTGACGTCAAGCTCCGCATGCTCCAAAGGAATGGGATGGCAGAAGGGTAAAAGCTCCCCTGTTCTTTTCACAGCCATCAAGCCAGCAACCTTGCAAGCACCTAACACATCCCCCTTGGGCACCGTGCCCTCCCTTATCTTTTTAACAGTCTCTTTCTTTAAGGAGATCCTTCCGTAAGCCCTTGCCAGCCTTAAGGTTATTGGTTTTAGGGAGACATCCACCGTGCGCATTCAGCCCTTTAAAGTCCCCAGAGGTTTTAATCTTAACACAAGTCTGGCAATGCCCAAGCTATCCACCACCCTCACCACTTCGGACACGTCCTTGTAAGCCTGCGGGATCTCCTCCGCCACCGTTCCTTTGCCCCTTGCCACCACTACCAGATCTCCAAGCACCTTTTCTAAGCCCTCCCTTCTTACAAACTCCTTTGCTTTAGTCCGGGACATGAGCCTGCCCGCACCGTGGCATGCGGTCCCAAAGCTGATCTCCATGCTCCTATCTTGTCCCACCAACAGGAAGGAATATCTTCCCACATCGCCGGGTATTAGCACGGGCTGACCCAGTTCTCTGTAGGCGGGTGGCACCTCCGGATTGAAGGGAGGGAAAGCCCTTGTGGCACCCTTTCTGTGAACCACCAGCTTTAAAACCTTTCCGTCAATTTTGTGCCTTTCCAGCTTGGCTATGTTGTGGGCTAAATCGTAAATAAGCCTGTAGCCCAGTTCTTCCCAAGAAAAACCAAAGAATCGCCTTAAGGTGTCTGCAGTCAAAAAGCCCAATATCTGCCTGTTGGCAAAGGCATAATTGGCGGCGCTGTTCATGGCGGAAAAGTAGGCTTGACCCTCGGGAGAGCTAAAGGGCATGCAGGCAAGTTGCATATC
>DAIRFT010000090.1:0-2921 GCA_036794885.1 Thermocrinis sp.
AGCAGAACCTCTTAAGAAGGCTTATTTGAGGGCAGTAGCGGAGGTCTTTAAGTTCATCCCAATGAGTAGCAACCTTCCTAAGGTAAACATCTACGAGGAATTTGTGAAAGGGCTAAGCGGGATGGTGTATGAGGAGTATGAAAAGCTTGTGGAGAGAAGGTTTATGAGGATGATGGAGAAGTGGGAGAAGGGGGAAATTGTAGTGAAAGAGGGAGAAGGGCTAAGGGTATGGGATGAGATTTTGGAAACAGCCCGGTATCTGGTGAATTTGGGAGTGTTTAGCAAGTATGTGGAGATTTTGGAACTCAGGCGTCAGATGGATGAGGTAAAGGAGTTTTGCAAGGTGTCTGAAAAGCCCTTGAGTGTAGAAGAGAGGATGGCATTAGTGGGAGAGTTGCTGGATGAGAATGAACTGGATGGAGATGCTGGCACGCTGGAGACCAAGCATGGAGTGTTTTTAGGGTGTGCAAACTGGTTTGAGGTGCTAATGGATGTGTGGAGGATGCAGAGGGATGCGGAGGAACCCATACTTGTGTCGGCGCTATACATATACCTAAAGCCCATCATAGAAAAGGCGGAATTTGTGAAAGAGTATTTGGAGAGGTTTTACAGAAGGCAGTTAAAGTTATACGGAGAGACGTCCTTTTTGAATGCGTGTGGGATAGCCCTTATGAAGCTTGGGTGTGATGTGAGAATTGAAGAACCTAAAAGCAGAAGTGCAGAAATCATATGGTATTGGTGAGTGAAACCTAAAGGATGAGGAAGGCTCCGTTGTGCCCAGTGGTGGAGGGGAAGTCCTTTACCGCCGAACCCTCAAAAAGGTAGGGTTTAACTAAAATAAGTCTTATGAGAGTGCAAGACCTTTTAAGACCGCTTTTAGAAGACTTTACCCTCTTTGCGGAGAGGGTTGATAAGGAGTTCCTTTCCTACATTGAGAGAGAGGAACTCTACAGAGGGCTTGAGAGGGCCCAAGAGTTAAAAGAGAAACAGCAGGAACCTTTGAAAAAAGCTTATCTGAAGTGGATAGAGAAGAGTTTTGTTTTTCTGTTGGACAGGGATGTGGAGTTGGAGAGAAGAGGCGTTTTTGAGGAGAACCCTTGGTTTGACATACTGCATGCTTTAGGGCTTCAGAAGGTTTATGTGAAGGAAGAAGAGGTGGAGATGTTTAAGAGGTATGGGCATATAGATGAGGCTTTAGGAGAATTTGTGGGAGGGTATGTATACAAGGGATATTTTTGGCGTTTAGCCCTAAACATTAGCAATCTCAAGGGATTTGAGAATGCTTTAATTCCCAGAGACGGTGCAGAACAGGCTTTTGAGTTTTTCTCGGAGGATTTTGTGAGAGAGGATAGCTACTGCCTGTGGCAAGTGCCTACCGCTTTGATGCTTAGGAGATACTACAGACTATTCCCTGAAAAACGCCCTGCTTTTTCAAAGATTCTTTCTGACAGGCTATCTCAGGCTATTGAGAAGGGCTATCCAGAGAAGCACATAAGGGTAATTCAGACTGCCATAGCTGTGATAAAGGAAGACCCAGAAAGCTTGCCTGAGGGAGAACCGCAAAGCTTTGCGGAGAAGTGGTTGAGGGAGGAGCTTGTGGAGTGGTGAATAAGACCTGTTTTTCTACTTTGTTTTAGGATAAGAAAGGGAATTGAAAACCAGCTAAAATAACACTTATGAGAGTTTTAGATTTTCTCAAGCCAGTTTTAGAAGACTTCTTTGGGTTTGCCAAAGAAGCAGACAAAGAGTTCCTTTTCCATGCTGAGAGGGAGGAACTCTACGAGGGGCTTAAAAAAACCCAAGAGTTGAAGGAAAGACAACAGGAACCCTTGAAGAGGCTTTACTGTGAGTGGGCGGAGAAGAGTTTTAGGTTTTTGATAGACAGGTGGGTCTATTTTGAGGAATACCCAAGCGAAAGCTTTTTGCTTACTTCTGGGCTAAAAAAGTCAAAAAAGCTAAGCTTGTGGACGATGCTTACAATTAGGGAGGAAGATGCAAAAAGTTTGACTGAGGAGGAGTTTGAGTTGAGTAAGTATGTCTCGGAAAATCTTGATGAACTTTATGTCTATAAATTTGTGAATGCCCTTGCTGTTTTATCGCTTTTTAGGGGAGACTGTGGAAATGCTGAAATAAACATCTCTCCTGTTAGGGCGGTTAGAATGTTTGATGTAGATTCATATGACCTTTTACACAACGATAGCTTGATGATTATTCCTAACGCTTTAAAGCTAAGGCATTTATACAACAAGTTCTTTGAAGAACACCACGACACCTTTTCCCGCATACTCTCTGACAGGTTATCTCAGGCTATTAGGGAGGGCTTTCCAGAAAAGCACATAAGGGTAATTCAGACTGCTATAGCGGTAATCAAAAACGACCCTGAAAGTTTGCCTGAAGGAGAACCCAAGAGTTTTGCGGAGAAGTGGTTGAGGGAGGAGTTGGTGGTCTGAAGTTTCCCACCCCAGATTCAGACCTTACGCAAGTCATCTTGCCCCTGTTTTAATCATCCAATCACCTAAAATACTTCCTATGTATCTTGTTGAACTCTATTTAGAGGAACTCTCCAAAGTCAGGGATAAAAAGACCATAGAGAGGATTTCCTACCAGCTGTCTAAATTAGAAGAACTAAAACCTCTGGACCAGCGGTCCATTTTTGAACTCTACGAAGAACTCAGAAAAACTCAATCCCACAGGACAGCTATTCAAACCCTACAGGAAATCAAAAGGTTTTATCAGTGGCTTTTTCAAAAAGGCTACCACTATGAGTTTTCAGAACAAGCTTTTAAGGAACTCAAGAAAAAGAAGGAATTTGAAAACAAGGCAAGGAAATATTTCACTGAAGAAGAAGTAGAGAAAATACTTTCCTACATCCGCACTAAACCTAAGCCCTTTGTGTATTACCTTCTGTGCGTGGTTTTGCT
>DAIRFT010000091.1:0-2909 GCA_036794885.1 Thermocrinis sp.
TCTGCCACCCGCCTTGGCGAGCCTGTCTACGAACGTCTCAAGGGTGAAGGCATTGTGGGAGCTTCCCACCGAACGCCAGAACCAAACAGGTATAGGAAGGTCAATCTTTACAAACTCCACACGCAAGTTGGGAACCGAATAGGGAATGTTTTCTATTCCTTCCACCGCCGCCCTGTCTATTTTTGAAGGTATTCCTGCCCACTTAGAGATTGCGGGCACCGCTATTTTATGGTGTATGGCTATTACCCTCCCCTTTTCATCCAAGGCTCCCACAAACTTTGTGGCGTTCATGGGTCTATACCAACCAGATTTTACATCATCCTCTCTGGTATATATTAGCTTCACTGGTCTTCCAAGCTTTTTGGATATTTCCACTGCCTCTCTTACAAACTCCACGTTTGCCTTTCTTCCAAAGCCCCCACCCAAATAGGTGGTGTATATTTCAATGTTTTTTTCGTCCAAGCCCGTTATTCTACTGACGGTTTTTAAAGCCCAAGTTTGGGATTGAATGGGTGCATAAACCACACACTTATCCTTTCTCACATCCGCCACGCAAGCCATAGGTTCCATAGTGGCATGGTAGAGATATGGCAAAAGATAAACACTTTCCGCCTTTACCTTAGCCTTTGATATTACATCCTCTGGGTTTCCATCATGCCTTGCCACCGCACCAGCCCTGTTTAAGGCATTAAGATAATGGCGCGCTAACTCTTGGTCGCCAAAATCCTTTATTGGGCTTTCGGTCCATTCTACCTTTAAACCCTCCCTTCCCTTTTGGGCTGAGTAAAAATCCCTGCCACACACCGCCACACCAGTGGATATGGCAAACACATCTATCACTCCTTCCACCTGCTTTGCCTGACTTGGGTCAAAACCCTTTAGCTTACAGCCAAAGGCGGGAGGTCTTTCCACCACCGCATAGACCATATCTTTAAGCCTTACATCAATACCAAAGATAGCACTTCCATCTACCTTTTCTTTGGCGTCTATTCTTGGAATGTTTTTGCCAATGTATATAAACTCGGAGGGCTCCTTTAGTTTAACATTATGCGGAATAGGAAGCTTTACCGCCCCTTCCCAAAGCTCTCCATAAGAAGCCCTTTTTCCATCTCCAAAGACATAGCCTCCTTTTGCCCTTAGCTTTTCCCTTGGCACCTTCCACTCTTCAGAGGCGTAATTTATTATCATCTCCCTCATTGTGGCACCAAGCTGTCTTAAAAAGTCGTGCATATTCCTTACGCTGGTGCTTCCACCCGTCAGTTGCATGCCCAACTTTCTGTCTATGTATTGGTGTCCTGCGGGTGCAGACCTTACCCTTACCCTCTCCCAAGGGAAGTCCAGCTCATCCGCCACCAACATAGCAAGCCCAGTCCATACCCCCTGCCCCATCTCCGATTTGTTAATCAAAAGCACAAGGTGGTTGTCTTTGGTTATGCTTGCCCAGAGAACTGGGTTTATTATTTCTTCTTGTGCTCCTTTGATTATCTTGGACCCTCCCTCTGTTAAAACAAGTGCCAAACTCAAACCAGTAAGCTTTACAAAATCCCTTCTGTCTATCATGTTTTAACCCCCATCATACTTTGGGCTCTAAGTATTGCCCTCAGAATTCTTGGATAAGTTCCGCATCTGCAAAGGTGGGAAGACATGGTTCTTACTATCTCCTGCCTGCTCGCCCTTGGGTTTTTCTTAAGGAGTGCGTAAGCCTCCACTATCTGACCGGGCTGACAATAACCACACTGGGGCACGTTCAACTCCACCCAAGCCCTCTTTACCGAATGGTTGGCGGGAATGCCCTCTATAGTGATTATCCTCCTACCCTTCACCGCCTTTAAGGGAGTTATGCAACTGCGGATGGGCTCATCTTCCAAAAGGACTGTGCAAGCTCCACATATACCCTTGCCACATCCAAACTTGGTGCCAGTCAAGCCAATATGCTCCCTTATCACCCAAAGAAGAGGAGTATCCTCGGGCAAGCTCACCTTGTATAACTTTCCGTTGATGTGGATTTCAGTCATAACAAACCCCCTTTCCCTAAAAGATTAATCCGTAGGATGTGGTTTGTAAAGCTAAGATCGTCAAGCTTTTCTCTTCCTAAAAAACTCATAGAAAAGAAAGACGGCTATGGCAACGGAGATTGAGGCGTCTGCCAAGTTAAAGGCAGGGTAAGAAAATTTCCCGTAGGAAAGGTAGATAAAGTCTCTTACCTGTCCCAAAAAGAGGCGGTCGTATAGGTTCCCAAGGGCTCCACCACCTATGGCACCCATGCAAAGGGAAACCACAGGATCTCTTTGCTTGATGGAGTATACAAAGGTTATAAGGACCGCAACGGGTGGAAACAGTAGCAAGATGGGAAGCCTCAGCCAGTCGGGGGCTTGGGAAAGGAGCCCAAAGGCTAAGCCCTTGTTATAGACCATAATTAGCTTGAGAAAAGGCAGTATTTGGACCTCTCCCTCTATAAACTGCTCTGCCAGGTGTTTTGTATAAAGGTCTGCCATCAATACAAAAAAGCAGACCGCCAAGTAGGTTAAAGCATATTGGTTAAAGAATCTCTCCATAGTTTTTCTAAATCTTCAACATTCTCTTTGAGTATAGGCTCTTCGTAGAGTTCTACAATAAGCTCTGGCTCACCCTTTACTTTACCCAAATATAGCCAGTCCAATCCCACGCCTTCCACATGGTTTTTCAAAAGTTCCTCCTTGTCCTTTTCTAAGCTAACCACCACCCTTGTGGGACTTTCGGAGAAGAAGAACCTATCAAGGGCTTCCTCGGTGTAAAGATTTAGCTCCAAGCCAAGCCCCGTGCCAAAGAGACATTCCAGGAGGGCGATCATAAGTCCGCCAGTGGATACATCGTGGGCAGAAAAGATTATTTCCTCTCTTATTAGCTTTATTAGGGTTTCATGCAGTAGT
>DAIRFT010000092.1:0-2904 GCA_036794885.1 Thermocrinis sp.
GTTCTCTATTTTTGGTTTAAAAGAAGGAGAAGTAGGGATTGCTGTGGATGAGTTAGGTCCCTATCTCCCAAGAGGAAAGGTAAGCTATCTGCTCTTGGGTTAGCTGGTCTATTTCCACGCCCATACTCTTTAACTTTAAAACCGCCACCTCCCTGTCTATTTCATCGGGCACTTTATAGACCTTCTTCTCAAGGTTTTTGTAATTTTTGGCAATGTATTCCGCCGAGAGGGCTTGGTTGGCAAAGGACATATCCATCACCGACGCAGGATGCCCTTCTGCGGAGGCAAGATTTACGAGCCTACCCTGTGCCAATAGGTATATGCGTCTGCCATCCTTGAGGGTGTATTCCTCCACGAACCTTCTTATCTCCCTCTTGGATACAGCCATGCTTTCCAAGGCTTTTTTATCAATCTCCACATCAAAGTGCCCTGCGTTGGAGATTATGGTACCGTCTTTCATCACCTCAAAATGTTCTCCTCTTATGACGGATGCGTTGCCCGTAACGGTGACGAAAAAGTCTCCAAGCTTTGCTGCCTCTTTCATGGGCATTACCAAAAAGCCGTCCATTTTGGCTTCTAAGGCTTTGATTGGGTCCACCTCCGTTACGATCACCGTTGCTCCCATACCCCTTGCCCTTTGGGCTACTCCTTTGCCACACCAACCGTAGCCAGCCACCACAAAGTAAGAGCCCGCTATGAGCCGGTTGGTAGCCCTCAAGATGCCGTCTATGGTAGATTGACCCGTGCCATAACGGTTGTCAAACATGTGCTTGGTGTAGGCATCATTCACCGCAATAATGGGAAAGCCCAGAACACCTTTTTGTGCCATAGCCCTGAGCCTTATTACGCCCGTGGTGGTTTCCTCCATACCACCCATCACCCTACTTAACAAGTGCGGATAGTCTTTATGGATGGTAGATATTAGGTCTGCTCCGTCGTCTATTACTATGTGGGGCTCCTTTTCTATAACAGCCTTTATGTGCGAGTAGTAGGTTTCCGTGTCCTCACCTTTTATAGCAAAGACAGGAATTTGATAATACCTTACCAAGGCACTGGCAACATCATCCTGTGTTGATAGAGGGTTTGACGCAGTAAGATATACCTCTGCACCACCTTCCTTCAGGGTGATCATCAGGTTAGCGGTTTCTGTAGTTACGTGCAGGCATGCAGAGATCCTTAAACCCTTAAGGGGCTTTTCCTTGCTGAACCTTTCCCTTATGCTTCTCAAGACGGGCATGTCCCTTTCTGCCCACTCTATACGGTTTTTCCCTTCCTCTGCTAAATTAATGTCCTTCACATGGTATTCCATAAGCTTTAAGTTTATCATATTCTTATGCTTAGACCTGTTCTTGTTCTTAACTTTGGTTCCCAGTATGTTCAACTAATCGCCAGAAGGATAAGGGAGTTAGGAGTTTACAGTCAAATTGTGCCCTTTTATGAGAAGGTGGAAAAGCTCCTTGAAAAGAAACCTTACGCTATTATTCTGTCCGGAGGACCTGCCAGCGTCTATATGCCAAAGGCTCCACTACCCGACGCAAGACTGTATGGGTTAAACATACCCATCCTTGGCATATGCTATGGGCTTCAGGCGATAACCTTTCAGTTGGGTGGTGTTGTGGAAAAGGCAGAAAGGCAAGAGTATGGCAGGGCAAAGCTACAAGTTCTGAAGGAAGACCCATTCTTTGAAGGGCTTCCAACGAGCTTTGATGTGTGGATGAGCCATGCGGACAAGGTCTCCAAACTACCACCAGACTTTGGGGTTTTGGCAAGTTCGGAAAACTCTCCTTACGCGACAGTTAGGCACAGAGAAAAGCCCATTTATGGCGTTCAGTTCCATCCAGAGGTTGCCCACACCCAGTATGGGAAGGAGATGCTTGCCAACTTTCTCTTCAAGGTGGCAAAGGCAGAAAAGAACTGGCAGATGGAGGACTTTATTGAAAGGAGCATAGAGGAAATAAGGCAGAAGGTAGGAAACAGAAAGGTTATATGTGCCCTTTCCGGCGGTGTGGATTCTACGGTAGCCTTTGCCTTAACTTACAGGGCTATTGGAAATAACCTTCTGGGTATATTCGTGGATCATGGACTTTTAAGAAAGGGCGAAGCCCAAGAGGTGGAGGGCTATTTTAGGGCAATGAATTTTCCCTTCAAGAAGGTAGATGCAAGCCAGTTGTTTTTGGAGAGATTGAAAGGTGTGGAAGACCCAGAAGAAAAGAGAAGGATCGTAGGACATACCTTTATTGAGGGCTTTGAAAGGGAATCAAGGGACTTTGGGGCGGAGCTTTTGCTTCAGGGAACCCTCTATCCCGATGTGGTGGAGAGCGCAGGCATAGAGGGAGCCCAAGTAATAAAGACCCATCACAACGTGGGAGGACTGCCAGAGAGGATGTCTTTGGAGCTTTTGGAACCTTTGAGGGAGCTGTTCAAGGACGAAGTTAGAGAAATAGGGAAACTTTTGGGAGTTCCCGAGGGCATACTTCGGAGGCATCCATTCCCTGGTCCAGGGCTTGCCATTAGGATCTTGGGAGAGGTAAAAGAAGAAGACCTAAACGTCCTCCGGGAAGCGGACGCCATATTCATAGAGGAACTAAAAAAATGGGGACTTTATGACAAGGTTTGGCAAGCCTTTGCGGTGCTATTGCCAGTAAAGAGCGTGGGGGTGATGGGGGATGTTAGGACCTACGAGAGGGTAGTAGGTCTGAGGGCTGTGGATAGTGTGGATGGCATGACCGCCGACTGGTCTAAACTGCCCTACGAGTTTTTGGACCATGTGATGCGTAGGATCATAAACGAGGTAAAGGGTGTAAATAGGGTGGTGTATGATATATCCTCTAAGCCACCTGCCACCATAGAGTGGGAATGAACATAGAACTAAGAAGAAAACTGTTTCACATATTTTCCATCCTC
>DAIRFT010000093.1:0-2799 GCA_036794885.1 Thermocrinis sp.
TCAGAATATGGGATTATACTTTATTACTACTAAACCATTAAGTTAGGAGGTGAAGGCATGAGAAAGGTGGCAATACTTTTAGCGTTTGCTGTATTCTCTGCAGGCGTTATATCCTGCGGTCAAGTGAGCTCCCAAAGAACCTACGAAGGTGCAGCGGTAGGTGGAGCAGTTGGTGCAGCAGCAGGTGCCCTTCTAGACAAAGAAAACAGGTGGAGAGGAGCGATTGTAGGTGGTGCTTTGGGTGCTGTATTGGGTGGAACTGTTACGGAGATAGCCCAAAGGGCTTCAAGGGAAGCGGCAATGGCTAATAGACCAGTAGAGTATAGGTCTGAGGATGGAAGGCAAAGGGTATATGCTGAGCCCGTAGCAAGCAGAGGAAATTGCAGAATAGTGAAAACAACCTACTATCAAGACGGTAAGCCAGTGAAGACAGAAGAAAGGGAAGTGTGCCCATAAATAAGTAAAGTAGGGGGCTTTTAGGTCCCCCTGCACCTTGTGTTTATTATTCCAAAACTTCCTGACCTTTTTCTGTAGGCTATCTTAAGCTCACCGGTCTTTGCATCCACAAAGGGCAAAAAGAAAACTCCGCTTTCCTGAAGTTCAAAGACTGCATCCTCCTCGCTCATGGGCTTTTCTATCACAAGTTCCTCCTCAATTATCGTAGGTCTTTCTACCTCTCTTGAAGGTGCGGTTATAGAGCCAAGTAATTCCTCCTTTATCTTGTGCCCTTTTCTTCTTTGCTCCAGCCTTCTTTGCTTTAGCTTTATGATCTGCCTTTCTGCCTCATCAAGGACTTTATCCAAAGCAGAAAAAACATCCACATCCTCTTCCCAAGCGTGTATTACTCCACCGCCCCAGGTTTTCAAATAAAGGTCTAAATCAACCCTATAAACTGTTGGTCTGCTCTCACCGGCGTAACCTTTGTGCTTTGCCCTCGAGGTAGAGAGAGTTACAACCACCTCTACCTGGTCCTCCTCTGCCTCTTTTAAAAGCCTTGAAAATCTCTCAAGCTTGCCCTCCACAAAACTCTTCATTGCATCAGTCCATTCCACAGCCTTCCCAATGAACTCTACGTTCATACAACTCCTCCTGCGTTTTTTGTAAGGGTATAAAATTTTACATCAAACTGCCAGTCTTTCCAACTCCTTACGTTTTAGTATTTCTATAAATCCTCTATCTGTGTTTATAATTCCCATCTTTTTCCATTTGCTCATAACTCTTATGGCAGTTTCCACTGTTGTGCCAGTCATTTCTGCTATATCGTTTCTGGTCAAGGGTGCGTCTATTATTATGGTGTCTTTATGCTTTTTACCTATACGGTCTGCTATTTCCAAAAGCACCCGTGCTATTCTCTCTTCCACCTTTCCACCCGCTATACTCTTTAGAGTGTCGTAAGCGTGTAAAAGGGTGGCAGTAGCCTCACAGGTCATCTTTATGGCAATAGCTGGATGCTTTATGGCAAGGTTTATAAAGTCTTTGTTGGATATGTAAAGGGTTCTGGAGTCTGTTATAGCCCTTGCGGTATAAGTATTTTTGGGCACCTTTTTACCCCACTCTATCCATCCAAATATGTCTCCGGGATAAACAAGACGCACTATAACGATCTTTGCATCGTGGGTCTCTTTGAGAAGCTTTATTAAGCCATCCAAAAGTATGTATATGCCGGGCTCTCCTTCTTCCTCAAAGAATATATACTCTCCCTTTCTGAAGGTCCTCTCCTGCATGTATTGAACAGCATGCGCAAGCTCCTCTTCAGAAAGGTCCTCAAAAAGGTGAAGGTTTTCTAAATTTTTAGCCTTCCCTTCTCCAGAAGTAGTTTTTGCCATCCTCTTCCTCCTATTATTACTGTCGGTTCAAAGATCACATAATCTGTATGAAAGGGAACTTTGTTTGTCCCACCAAAGGTGTGGTTATCTCCTATAGCTATGTGAATGGTACCCCTTATCTTTTCACACTCTAAAATGTTTTCTGGTTTTTTAGCCTTTGGGTTTGTTCCCACACCAAACTCTGCGATAAACCTTGCTTTTTCATGTTTTTTGAAAACTTCCTCCAAATAACGCACATAAGGGTCAAAGCCCTCAATGCTATCCACCGCACCATCTTTGAACTTAAAGGTTATTGGTTCATCCAGTTTTCTATCCGGTCCATAAAGGATGGTCATACTACCAAAGGCAGAGTCCTCCAAGGGTGCTATAAAGGATTCTCCCGCAGGAAGGTTTCCGTAATCCCCCGCATTATGAAATAGTCCCGTATCCGGTATGCCCTGCCTCCCTTTTATTGAAAACTCAAGCTTTGTCCATTGGGCTTTTATATCCACCCACTCACCCTCGGTAAGAATGTCCGCCACATCTTCGCTTACCTTACCAACCTCCACCCAATCCACATCCATAGGACCATAGAACATATCCGGTTCAAAAAGTGGCATGGATGCATACCTTACTCCAAAGTGCTTGGTAAGGACTTTTCTATAAAAGGTATGAGTGGTAGAATAATAGGGAAAGGCTATCACCACATTGGGAACCTCTTCTGCGTAGCTCCTTAGTGTGCTTACCACCTCCTCCTCTGAGTAATCCTCCTTGTTTAGAACCTTCTCAAAAAGTCCAGCTTCCTTTAGCACATCAACTGCTTTATCTCCAAAGGTTTCTCTCCAAACCTCTTCCGGAGGTTCCTTCCCATGTCCGCCCAAACTACCATAGCAAACCTTCTTTACCCACTTGGCAAACCCACTGCCCACACTGTAAAACTCCAAAAGTAGGTCCGCTAAATAGTCTTTTGTGTCGTCAGTAATCAGCAAAAGCC
>DAIRFT010000094.1:0-2761 GCA_036794885.1 Thermocrinis sp.
AGTCCTTAAATACTTCCTCCTTAGGTGCCATCACCGCGGGATGCTCTTTGTTTATGTAGGGGGCACTCTTCGGAAGTTTTTCCAGCTTGCTTACGCACTGTTCTACAATTCGTAGGCTCTGAACCATCTCCTCCATACGCACCAAGTATCTGTCATAGACATCTCCCACCTCTCCCACGGGCACGTCAAACTCCACCTCGTCGTAAGCAGCGTAAGGTTCAAGCTTTCTTATGTCGTAGGGCACGCCAGAACCTCTGGCAACCGGTCCCGTCAAACCGTAGTTAAAAACATCTTCCCTGGTGATCACTCCCACATCCTTGGTCCTTCTGAGCCATATCCTGTTCCTTGTAAGAAGCTGATGGTATTCCTTTAACCTTTGAGGGAAGTCCTTTACAAAAGCCTTAACTACGTCCAGTGTCCCCTCCGCCAAGTCATAGTGGACTCCACCGATCCTCAAGAAGGCAGAAGTTAGCCTAAAGCCTGCGTTCCCTTCTATGATGTCCATTATCTTTTCCCTTTCCCTAAAGGCATACAAAAAGACCGTCAGCGCCCCGAGGTCCAACGCCCCCGTGCCAAGCCAAAGAAGGTGTGAGTTTATCCTTTGCAGTTCTGCAAACATGGTCCTTATATACCTTGCCTTTTCGGGCACATCCACACCCAAGAGCTTTTCTACTGCGCTCACATAAGCCAGCTCGTTGCAGATGGCAGATATATAATCCATACGGTCTGTGTATGGCAGAAACTGAAAGTAGTAAAGATTTTCTGCGATCTTCTCCATTCCCCGGTGAAGCTGTCCCAAGATTACATCACACTGGACTACATTCTCTCCATCCAAGTCAAACAAAAACCATATGGTGCCGTGGGTTCCCGGGTGCAAAGGTCCCCAGTTTAAAACAAGCTGGGCTTTTTTCTGAAGTCTTGCCTTTTCTGTTCTTTCTAAGTCCTCAAGGGTGGCAACCCGCGTATGCAACAGCTCATAGTCATGACTGGGTGGTTCTGTCCTTCCGTGAATAAGCTCCGTAAGGGAGGGCAGTTCTACCTCGGGAATACCTTCCAGAGGAAAATCTTTTCGGAGAGGAAAGTAAGGATAGCCCTCCCACATGAACATGCGCCGGAGGTCTTCGTGTCCTTCAAACTCCACACCAAACATATCATATGCTTCCCTCTCTGCCCACTTGGCGCATGCCCATAGGTTCTGAAGGGAGGGCAACTTTCCATCCTTTGCCCAGGTTTTTACGATTACCCTCTCGTTCTCGTCGGGGTTATAGAGTATGTATACTCCCTGAAAGCGTTCCTTTCTGTCGGGGAAATCTATGCAGGAAAAGTCTATAAAGTGCCTGTAGCCTTCTCTGTTTTTGAGAAAGCTAAGAAACTCCAAAAGTTTTTCCTTTTTCACATGGAGGTTAGTGGTGTGCTCAGTGTGTTCTACCTCTACATCCTTGAACTCTTGCTTGACCCTATCTGCGGAAACCTTGTTCATCCAGGGCATAATAACACCTCAAACTTGGACTTCGGTAGGGATGAGCCCCTGTCTTTGCACCTCTCTGTTGAACTCCTCAAAGGCTTTGTCATACTTTTTAACACCCATCTGCTTTATCTTCCTTTGGAGCTGAAGTATGCCGTATATGAGCCCCTGAGGATGCGGAGGGCAACCGGGTATATAAACATCCACCGGGATTATCCTATCCACTCCCTGAAGGGTTGAATATGTAGGGAATGGTCCCCCTGCGGACGCACAACCTCCCATGGATATGCACCACTTTGGGTCTGGCATCTGTTCCCATATGAGCTTTAGCATGGGCGCCACCTTATTGACCACGGTGCCCGCCACGATCAGCAGGTCCGCCTGCCTTGGAGAAGCCCTAAATATAACTCCCAGTCTATCTAAATCAAAGCGAGAGGCGGCAGAGTGCATCATTTCTATAGCACAGCAGGCAAGCCCTATGGTTACAGGCCAAAGGGCGTTTCTCCTTCCCCAGCTCAAAAGTTCATCTACTGTGGTCAAAACAAAACCGTTTGAGTTCAAGCTTGCCATAATTGCACCTCCTTGGGATTTAAAATTATAACCTGTGCCCTTGGCTTTTCAAGCTCAGTCCTGCACGATGAAACCATAAAGATTATAGCCTTTTAGCCTTGCAATCTGAGCCTCTGCCTCTGCCCTGCTCTTAAAACTTCCATATAGAACCCTGTATATTCCGAGCTGTTCCACTATCATTAGGTCCTTTATACCCAATTCCTTTTCTATTCTTTCCTTCCATGCCTTAGCCCTCTCCTCCGAGGAAAAGGCACCCAGTTGGATCCTAAAGACACGCTCCTTTTGGACTTCTGCGGGCTTATGCTCTGTTTTTCTTTCGGGCTTTGTTATTTCTGGCTCTGTCCGGTTAGTGATTGGCTCTTCTTTTGGAGGTCGCCCTTGGATTTTTTCCTCCGCCTTGCGTTCCTCCCTCTCCTTTTGGGCAGAAACCATTTTCCTACCGATCAACATCTCCTGCTCTTTCACTAATATCTGGTTGAGCAATTCGTATGCCTGGGACTTTTGACTGGCATCTGCCTGCTTGTTTTCTATCAGCCTTTTTATGAAAAGCTTTGCAGTTTCGTAATCTTCTACATAAAACAGAAGCCTTGCCATGTTTAGCTCTATCTGAGGTGTCCTTATGCCGTTGTTGAGAAGGTTCCTATACACATCAAGGGCAGACCTGTAGTCTCCCATCTCTTCGTAGGCGTTTGCCAACTCTAACTGTGCCTCAAAGAACATAGGGTT
>DAIRFT010000095.1:0-2738 GCA_036794885.1 Thermocrinis sp.
AAAGATAACGACGCTTATATTTATAAGAAATGCCACACTCTATAACCGATCACATTATAGAGCTCAAGCTAAAGAAGCTATACCACAAAGACAGAGCAAGCATAGAAGAGCTTTTAAACAGTAGGGCGGGCAGAAACCTTTTACCCTACGAGATCGTTTTCAACGACCAGGTGGATTGGGAAAAACTTAAAGAGTCTTTTCCTGAACTTTCTGAGTATTACCACAAAGCCTGCGTTATTTATTCAAACTACAGATATCTCATAAGAAGAAATAAGCCACTGCCCACCGTTAAAGAAAAGATACAACAAGAGGATGTAAGAAAGTTTTTTGAGGCTTTAAGGGCTTTGGAATGATAAATGTTGTTGAAATTTTTAAGGAGATAGCAAAAAGCACTGGCAAATCTATTGAGATTATTCTGGTTGGAGCGCAAGCTTTGCCATATTATGGAGTTAAAGCGAGGGTCACGATGGATATAGACGCAGAGATCGTTAGAGGTGATTTGGAGGAGGTCTACTTTGAGCTAAAAAAAAGAGGTTTTGAAAGCGACCTGTCTGAAAACATAAGCGGATGGAGTGTGATCTCACTACCAAAAGGCTATCGGAATAGGGCTATAACGATCTATCAGGACGATCAGCTAAAGGTCAGCGTGCTTAATCCTTACGATTTCATCATAATGAAGCTAAGGAGAGGTACGGAGCAGGATTTGGAGGATTGTTTAAACGTAGCTTTAGCAAACCAACTGTCCGTTGAGGAATTGGACAAACACTTTGAAAATGCCATAAGGAACTCTATCAAGGACACTGCAATATTGAACTTCAGGCTAATCTACAATCACTTCAGACAAGCCTTAATGGAACTTTTGTCCCAAAAGTCTAAGCGACCTTCAGATTCTACCCAAAGCTAAGAATTTAGGAAAAGCATGCGTTGAATATATCCTCGTAGGTTTCCCGCCTTCTTATTACCTTTACCTTTCCTTTCTCCACCAAAAGCTCGCACGCCTTGGGTCTTGCGTTGTAGTGGGAAGACATGGCAAAACCGTAAGCCCCGGCAGAGAGCACTGCCAAGTAATCTCCCCTTTCCACATAGGGAATTTCCCTGTCTAAGGCTAAAAAGTCTCCAGTTTCGCAGATAGGACCCACCACATCGGTCTTTATGTATTTCACATCCCTTTCCACCACCGGCACGATGTGGTGGTAGGCGGAGTATATGGCAGGTCTTATAAGGTCGTTCATGCCCGCATCCACGATCACAAAGTGCTTGTGCCCTTTGTCCTTTAAAAATTGCACCTGTGTTAGGAGTATGCCTGCGTTTCCCACTATAGACCTTCCTGGTTCCAAAATAAGCTTAGCTTGGACCCCCCTTAAGCTTGGCATGATCGCCTTTGCCAAGTCTTCTGGTTCCGGGTTTGCCTGGTCTGGCTGATACTTTATGCCCAAACCACCCCCAAGGTCCAAGTATTTAATGTCAAAGCCCTCTTTTATTAACTCTTCATACAACCCTACCACCTTTTCTACCGCCTCTATGTAAGGAGAAACATCCAGAATTTGAGAACCGATGTGGCAGTGTATTCCCACCACCTCCAAGTTTTTCAAGCTTCTTGCATACCTGTATTCTTCCTTTGCCTGCTTTATGTCTATGCCAAACTTACTTTTTTTCATACCCGTAGAGATGTAGGGATGGGTCTTTGGGTCCACGTCTGGATTTACCCTTATGGCAACCCTTACCTTTTTGCCTAACCTCTCGCCCACTTCATTTAAAACCTCCAGCTCCATGTGGGATTCCACATTGAACATGAGAATGTCCTTTTCTACCGCAAAGGTGATCTCATGCAAGGTCTTTCCCACGCCCGCATAGACTATCTTGGAGGGCTCCACACCCGCCCTCAGGACACTATCCAGCTCTCCCCCAGAAACCACGTCCGCACCAGCGCCCTCTTCCTTTGCAAGTCCTACAATGTGCGGGTTAAAGTTTGCCTTGACTGCGTAGCATATTAGGGCGTTGGGAAAGGCTTCTTTGTAAGCCCTAATGCGGTCCCTTATGTAAGAGGCACTGTAAACATAAAGAGGAGTGCCATACTCCTTGGCTAACTCTTGCAAGGATACTCCTTCTAAAAAAAGTTCTCCGTTCTTGTATTCAAGGTATGGGTTATACTCTTCTAAAAGCATAGATTTTAATTTTACCATGGGACTGAAGGAACAGCTTATACAGGTTCAGCCTTTTGTCTATAAACTGCCGGAGAATACGGTTCAAGGGCAAAGGGTGCCAGTTTATTTCTATCTCAGCGACAGGCTCTTTGAGACCTTGGAGGAGGATGCCATAAAGCAGGCGGCAAACGCGGGCACATTGCCGGGGGTGAAAAAGGCTATATACGTGATGCTCGATGTGCATGTGGGTTATGGCTTTCCCGTTGGTGGTGTGATGGCAACTGACCCTGAGGAGGGTATAATCAGCCCTGGCTCGGTGGGCTACGACATAAACTGCGGAGTGAGGCTCATAGCCACAAACCTTACCGCGGATATGGTCTACCCGGTTAGAAGGGAACTTATGAACGATATACTCAAAAACGTGCCCGCGGGCGTGGGTTCCACAGGAAAGATAAAACTGACCAAGTCTCAGATGGAAGAGGTGGCAGTGAAGGGTGCCCGTTGGGCAGTGGAGCAGGGCTTTGGCTTTTTGGAGGACCTGGAGCACATAGAGAGCGGTGGTGCCCTTCCGAACGCGGACCCTTCTAAGGTTTC
>DAIRFT010000096.1:0-2700 GCA_036794885.1 Thermocrinis sp.
CTTGAAACTTCAAAGAGGCGGTATAATCTGAAATATTATGATATGCCTAACACATTTGGAGCTTTGCCCTCATTGTAAGAGGATTGCCCTGAAGGTATGCGAATACGACGAGCCCTACCCAAGGGTGGAGGCGGAGTGCCAGTGCTGTGGATACAAGGTCTATGACAAGCCCATGAGGCTAAACAAGGAGGACTTCAAGGAAATATTGGACAAGCTAGGAAGAAAACTGGTTGGCAGTCAGTGCGTAGATGACCGATGCGGTTCCCAAAAGGTTATAAGGCTGATAAACGAAGGGAGCTACTCGGAGTTCAGATGTTTGGAGTGCGGTGCGGAGTGGAACACCGATGAGCTGAAGAGGGTAATAGCAAGGGTAAAGGGCATACAAAACGCAGTGAAGGATGGCAATCGTCTTTTGGAGGTTTTAAAGGCGGGTGAGGGGGAGTGTCCCCTCTGTGGATGGGACATAGGGCATCTGCACTCCGGCTATGCCACCGTGTTAGAGTGCTTTGTGTGTGGTTATCATAACACTGTAGAGGAAAAGATCCCCAACATAGACCTAACCACGCTGAACTGCCCCGAGTATGAATACTCGGAGGAGCCCGGTTGAAAAATCCTTTTCAGGAGTTTTTTAGATACGCCCAATGGAAGGAGAGGTTTTTAAAGGATTACGAAGAGATCAATTCTAAGGACCTTTCCCTTTTAGAAAGCTCCTTGCAGGGTTTTGCTGTGGAAAAGACGGAAAGACTGCTGAAGGCTCTTGCATCCATGTATGTGGGTGGTTATGAAAAAAGGTTGGAAGATGAAGAGGTGCGTTTTTGGACCAACTGGGCGGGCATAAAAACATACAAAACCTTTGGTGGCTTTCCTCAGCTTTCGGACCTTGAACTAAGTTTTCTTTTCTATGCGGTGGGTAAGCTCTTTGTCCCTCTTCTTTTGCACGAAAAGGGCGTCAAATCTGAAAGTTTTAAAAGATTGAACCCAAAGGAGCAGGAGGAAGCAGTCTCTGAGGTTTTGGATGTAATATGGGAAAATCACCTGATAAGAATTTTGCAAATTTTACCCTCCCTTTTCCAAGTGATCTCTGAATGAGACTTCCGCATAAAATCCTCCCCTTTTTGGGAAAACCCTTATGCTCCAGCCGTGCAGTTCAAAGATGTGCTTTACCATAGCAAGCCCCAACCCCATACCCTCTGGGTTTGAAGACTTGTAGGGCATGAATATAGTCTCCTCCTCCCCCTCTTGGATGCCTTTCCCGTCATCTTCATACACAAAACCCTCCTCGGTGAGGGACACTCTTACCCTTTTGGCATCCCACTCTACGCTGTTGTTAAAGAGATTAAAAAAGCATTCTTTTATCATGCTTCTGTCTGCCTTTACAAAGCTACTACCAATCACCTCCACCTCCAGGTTGGGATACAGCCTTGCTAATTCCCTTATTAGACCTTCCAACTCAAAGCCTTCCACCCTTATCTCCCTTTGATAGGAAAGGTCCCTAAAGTAATTGACCGCAGACTTAATTCTGTTTATTTCCTCCAAAAGTAGCCCGCAGCCGTTTATTACCTCCTCCTTGCTTAGCTTATCCCTTTGGGCAAGGAGTCGTAGCCTTTCCAGATGTAGGCTTATGGGAGTAAGTGGGTTTTTGATCTCGTGGGCGAGCCTTTTGACTGCCTCCTGCCAAGTCCTGAACCTCTCCGCGGTAATTACGGGGCGCAGGTCCTCGTAGATCTCCAAAAGACCAAGGGGAAGCTGAACCTCTGTTTTTCTAACCTGTGGGTCTTCTCTGCCCATTTCCCTGTAGGCTCGGTTTTCGATAACCTCCCCTCCTTTTCCAACGAACCTTATGCCTACGGGCAAACTCTCTATCAAAGACCTCAACGTCTCCTTTTCCTTCTCAAGCCTGCTGTATAGTTCCCTTAGCTCCTCCTTCATGGTGGAGAAGGACCTGGC
The DNA here is from genome assembly GCA_036794885.1 of Thermocrinis sp. Taxonomy (GTDB): domain Bacteria; phylum Aquificota; class Aquificia; order Aquificales; family Aquificaceae; genus Thermocrinis. Next base: position 1,948 of record DAIRFT010000096.1, read on the forward strand.
AAGTTGGGAGACCTCATCCTCCGTGTTCGGCACCCTCACATAAACATCAAAGTTTCCCTTGGCAATCTCCCGGGCCTTTGAAGAGAGTTCCTCCAGTGGGATGCTTATATGCCTTGCCACCAAGTTTCCAAACCACAAAGACGCAAGCAGGGCAACCAAGGAAATGAGCACCAAAAAGTATATGTATATGCCACCCACAATGTCCCTTGACTTTACCAAGTTCCTGAGGCTGGTGGAAACCTCATAAAGGGCACTGATGCCACTTTTTAGCCTTTGGTCCTTTAGAACCTCCACCCTGTAATCTCCCACACACAGGATAAAGGCATCTTCCCTTTCTTCCTCAACGCAGGGTGCCCTCTCCACACTCTTTACATGCCTCAGGGCAGAGACAAATCCTCTTGGGTCCTCCCCTTTGCTGATTAGGGTATAAAAAAAGGACCTATACTCTTCGAGCTTATCCCTCTCGTAGGCGTTAGCCATCTGCAAAAGTTCCTCCGTTTTCCGTGCCACTTCCTTGAGCTGGGAGCTAACAAAGGTCTTTGTGGATTGCAGCAGAACTATTGAGGATGCCAAGTTCAGAAAGAGTATGGGAAGGAACATATACAAAAAGAGAAGGTTGGAGAGACGCCTCCTTAGGTTTCCCCTCTGGGCTTGCAGGTAGGTTTTTATGAACTTTCTGAAGAAGATAGAAAAAACAACCACAAGAATGAGAAGGTCCAGGTTTATCACCAAAAGGATCAGCGGAAAACCTAC
>DAIRFT010000014.1:0-12311 GCA_036794885.1 Thermocrinis sp.
ACCGGATTACATTATTCCAAAACCGCTTGATCCGCGCGTGTTGCTCTGGGAAGCGCCAGCAGTTGCCAAAGCTGCCATCGAGAGCGGCGTGGCTCGCAAAGCACTCGATATCGATGAATATCGCCAACAACTCGCTTTCCGGCTGGGCATGGGAGAACAAATCCGCTATTATATCCTCAATAAAGCCAAATCTGCCCCCAGGTTGATGCGCATTTGTTTTGCCGAAGGGGAAGAATCGAAAATCATTCGTGCTGCCTATCAGATCATGGAAGAAAAGATCGGCGAACCAATATTAATTGGCAGAGCGGATGTCATCTGTCAAAAAATAACCGACCTTGGGCTGAGTTGTACCCCTCATGTTATCGATCCTCATCACTATGAACGAACCGAAGCGTATGCTGAAGCGTTCTACCTATTGCGTCAGCGCAAGGGAATTACGCTCAAAGATGCCCGCCAACGGATTTTAGATCCCAACGTATTCGGCCCAATGATGGTCAAAATGGGGGATGCCGATGCCTTTGTTTCGGGATTGACCTACGACTACCCGGATGTGATTCGCCCAGCTCTCCAGATTCATCACACTAGGCCCGGCACGCAGCGGGCAGCGGGCATTTACATCATGATTGTCAATGATCGTACCTATCTATTCACAGATGCTACGGTCAATATCGATCCATCCGCAGAAGCCCTGGCTGAAATTGCCTGTCTGGCAGCCGATTTTGCTCAACAGCTTGGCATCGAACCGCGGGTCGCCTTGCTTTCTTTCTCCAATTTTGGCAGTACCATTCATCCACTATCGCTCAAGGTCAAAAAGGCGGTTGAGCTCATTCGTCAACGGCGTCCAGAGTTAACGGTAGATGGCGAAATGCAAGCGGACACTGCGGTCAGCCCTGAGATCATCCAGGAACGCTATCCCTTCAGTCGCGTCTCGGATGCCAATGTTTTGGTATTTCCCTCCCTCGAATCCGCCAATATCGCTTATAAATTGCTGGCTCGGCTTGGAAACGCTCAGGCAATTGGGCCGATCTTACTGGGAATTGGCGCGCCAATCCATGTCTTACAAACCGGGGAAGAGGTACGCAATATCGTCAACATCGCCGCGGTAGCTGTTATGGATGCAATGAGCCGTAAGCCTTGATCAGCGCAAGGCACCTGTCTCGCGGGTCAACAATCGGTATAGGGCATTCAACTCCTGGATAATTTCGGATTGGCGCTGGGAGATAAACTGGGAGACAATTGATCGATATTGTTCATCGGGTTGGAGGCGAATACCAACGCGGTAGCGACGCGTGTTCGCCTCCGTATAATGATTCGAAATGATGCCATATACCTCAATTTCTGGCGAGTGAACGGTCTTAATGGCGGTTGTGTCATCCCGATCACTGCCATACGAGGGAGTGTGAATCGACGAAAGGCGTAATTGCGTTCGATCGTACCGATTGATCTCCGCTGCGCTGCCCCCTTCATACCGTTTGGGTTGTTTGATTTGAAACACCCCCGGTAAGCGAAGCGAAATTGCCACTTTCTTCCCCTGACGAAAAAGATGCGTGTAAACCTCATTATCCGGCAGGTAAATCCCCATGCCATCCAGGGAAATATCAGCCAATTCCCCCCGAATCGCTTCAGTCCGCTCAGGCAATTGAAGTTCTCCTGTCACACCCTCTTTCGGCCACACCCGAATCTGTCGTCGGTCTCCGATCCCGTCGCGGGTGTACTCAAACTCGGTTAAGGTGGCTTGAAGCACCTGCGGCTCTAACCGCTCCACGCGGGCGCGGATGACCGCCGGGAAACCCGGATACTGGATATAGGTTTGCCTTTCCTGATACAGACAAACCAGTTGATAGCGCTCGGTCTTTACCGTAATAGAATTCTGTCCGACATAAACAATCGCAGCCGGAAAAGCAATCGGAATCCCCTGATAAACATTGAGCAAACGGATTTCTGCCTCTGCACTAGCCAGTCGGCGCAATAGGTCTAGGATTCCGACATCCATTTTCGTCTCATTTCATAAATAAAAAGAAGAATATGCAGCTACTATTCACACAGGAATTATACTGCTCATGAAATATAAAATCCATAAAAATTACGTAAGGTTTACCCAAAAATCAGGCTTGCACAATCCGTCCGTCGGCCAGGGAAATGGTACGTTGAGCCCGTACGGCTAATTCAGGATCATGGGTCACCATCAACAAGGTCTTGCCGCGCTGAATTAAGTCTTGAAACAAATCCATGATCGTTTCTGCAGTGCGAGAATCAAGGTTACCGGTCGGTTCATCCGTGGCAACAATTGGCGGATCATTGGCTAAAGCGCGGGCGATGGCTACCCGTTGTTGTTCTCCACCTGAAAGAAAAGAAGGCAATTGATTTGCCTGGTGTTCCACCTGGACAAGCTTGAGTAATTGATAGGCGCGCTCCAATCGTTCATTTCCCGGATAGAAGTTGCATAAGCTCATCGGCAACATCACATTTTCGATTACGGTTAATGTCGGTAATAGTTGAAAGAACTGGAAGACGACTCCAATCGTCCTTCCCCTCCAGACCGCCTTCTCACTCTCTTTCAACAAATGAACTGGAGTTTGCTCAATATAAATTTCTCCGCTGGAGGGCTGATCGATGCCAGTAATCAAATTGATCAAGGTGGTTTTTCCGCTGCCTGATTTTCCCACAATGGAGACAAATTCCCCGGCGTGAATTTGCAGATTAACATTCTCCAGAGCCACAAACCGCCCTGCATCCGTCTGATAGATTTTGCTGACCTCTTTTAGCTGAATGAGTGCTCCATTTTTCTGGGGTTCTTCCATGTCAATCTCCACGCACTCCGGCTTTGGTTCAACGATGTTATTCAGCTCATTCATAATCCAACACTTCTCGAACCTGCAACAAGGCCGCCCTTCGTGCTGGTAGCAGACTTGAAAACACTCCTATCAGTAAAATGACACAAAACCACAGCAACAAGCCAATCAACGAATAACGGAAGTTCATCTGTGTTTCCAGCACGGCGTATATAACCACCGCTGCCAGTATCGGACTGGAGATTGCTGAAGTAATCGCTCCCATCACCCAACTCACGAAACTTACAATCAGGCTTTCCGTCAAGACGATCTTAACCAAAGCGTGATTGGCTGCGCCGACTGCTCGAAGCACCCCGATTTCCCGCATTCTTTCCATAATGTTTATCCCAAGCGTACCACTCAAGCCCAGGCTGCCAACCAATGCCAACAAACCAGCCATGATGAGTAAAACCAGCAAGATAATATTAAAAATCTCTGTAAATTCGCTAAAGAAGGACGAACGGGTGACGCTGTTGTTTTTACCGATCCCGGCATTGCGAAAACGATCTTGTAATTTCTCGGCCAGCCGGTTTTGCGTAGCCACCGAACCCAATTTCCCTACCTCGGCAAGCACCCGAATTTCATCCACCTCATTGTGACGGCCGGTCAGACGAGAGAGGAAAGTAAAGTCCATATAAATGCGGGGGCCAAAAATATGCTTCGAAACGATACCCACCACGGTGAAGGTATGGGTTCGCCCTCCAATTTTGATCTGGATTTCTTTACCAACTTCAATTCCCTCTTCTTCCATGACCAGATCAGCATTGACAACTACCTGGCGAGAATTGGGCATTGCGCTCAACCAACTTCCGGCAATCAATTTGGGGTGGATCGTCTTGCTATCGGGCAACAACCCCACAATCTCTATTCCCTGGCTCTCACTATGGTCAGAGCGCACAATAACACCCTCGCTAATTGCCCATCCTTCCGCGTATCCAACCCCTTCAATCCGTAATGCTTCTCGTTCAGCCGCGACCTTACTCACGCCGCGCGGCAAAGATAAGCGTGCATCAAAAGCCACATAACGCTCCACATCCCGGATTTGGGCTGTCAATGAAGAATAGGTACTGAACGAAGCAATGAACATCGCCCCGGCAAGGGTTAATGTACCTAAAGTAAACGCTAAACGAGATTTTTGTCGAAAAGTATTTCTCAAGGAGAGAAGCAAGGGTGGATTGATGGAACGAATCCGGCCGAGCAGTTGTTCAAAGCGACTGGCCCGCTTGCGATCGCTAAGTCCATACTGGTAAATTGCGTCATAGACCGAAATGCGCGTCCCCTTAAGGATCGGGAAGATAGCAACAGCTAGTGGCATCCCGATCGCTACCCCAACCTGAATCAACAAAACATCCCAGGTAAGCGTAACTCGAGTAACATCAAAGTTCAAGAATTTCGCAGCAAAATTTGCTAACCACCAGCTTCCCGCCAATCCAAAAGGAATGGCTAAAATAAGCCCCGCCACAGAAAAGATCAAGATGTTTAAGAGATACATGCTGACGATCTGCTTTCGCGCTGCGCCAATTGCTCGCAAGATACCGATCTGTTTGGTTTGCTGAATCAGGATAGCTGAAATGGTATTGACGATCAAACCACCACTCAGCAAGGTCGCCATGACACTCATAATTTGAAGTATCAGGATAAAACCGCGGATTTGATTATGCGCCCAGTGATCGCCTGGATCCGATCCTACTCCCGGAATGCGTATACTCAAGACCTGATAGCCAGCCGGTTCCAAAATTCGCTTCTTGATTTTATCAGCCACATCCAGGGCATAACTTTTTCCGATATCCTCGCCTTGGACCACCACTTCTAAACGATTGTAAGTTGCAGATTGCCCCATCCAACGCAACGTATCCATACTGACATAGCCGGTTGCATCACCCAGAATTGCGTACGGAATTTCATTTACATCATGAGCTATCCCTGATAGGGTTAACGCATATTGACGGTCATCGGCCAGCTTAATGGTGACTTTATCACCGACTTCGTAACCCAATAATTGCGCTGATTGGCGTTCAAGAATGATTTCCCGAACACGAGGGGGAAACACCCCTTCTTGCATCTTAAATCGATTTACCTCAATAATAGAAGGATCAGCAATGACATGGATGTTTAGGTTCTCAAGCTCGCCTTCCGATGACTTGATCTCTGCCCGAATGATGCGCCGCGCCTGAGCCTGCTTCACCTCCCGGACGCCTGTGGCAGCAGCAGCAATTTCCTTGGGAAAGGGGGAGACATAAAGATAAACATGGGCCGGATTCCCCTGTTTAAATTGGGTATACAAATCCCGTTGAATGATTTGCGAGGCATTGTAAATCATTCCAATTGTGCCAACCCCCACCGCAATCGAGAGAGTTACCAGAAGGAAACGCGTCTTGTTTCCCCAAAGATCGCGCCAAATTTTCACCCATCGTGCATCCAGTGTCATCACCTTTGCAACTCTCCGTCCAGGATTTCCACCACCCGCGTCGCCCATTTCAAGGCGCCCCGATCATGCGTAACCATCAATACCGTTTTTCCTCTCGACACAAACGAAGCAAATAATTCCATAATTTCTTCCGAGGTGCGGGAATCAAGATTGCCGGTCGGTTCGTCGGCAATCAATAATGGCGGATCGTTTGCCAGAGCCCGAGCGATTGCCACCCGCTGTTGCTGTCCACCGGAAATTTTTGCCGGCACCTTCCGGGCATGATCTTCTAAGCCTACCTGGCGCAACAATTCCATTGCCCGCTCTTTTCGCGCCGGAACGGGAATCTCTCCCAGTAAATCCATGCTGATCTTAACGTTTTCCCAGATGTTCAGGGTTGGAAACAATTGGAAAAATTGAAACACGATCCCTAAATTCTTTCCGCGCCAACGGGTTCTTTCCTCTTCCGAGAGATCCAACACCGATGTGCCGCGAAAGAAGAGCTTCCCTTTCGTTGGAGCGTCAATGGTCGTCAACAGATTGACCAGAGTCGATTTACCGGCACCAGATTTTCCAACAATAATGACGAATTCACCGGCATGAATTGAGAGGTTAATTCCTTTCAACGCCGGTACATCGCCACTAGGAGTCTGATATACCTTCCACAAATCTTGGGCTTCCATCAAGGGAACACTGGCTGAATCGCTTTCGGTAGGAGAAACCAGAGAATCCTTGCTCTGGTCAGAGTGAATTTCGTCAACAACAAAATTCGTCATTTTTTCCATTCTTTCGCTACGCACATCAAAATACCCGACTTTTCGACCCATTTGTTGCAAGCCTATATCTTACTCGATATTTCTGACCATGCATGTAAGAATAAGGTTAATTTCACATAAAATATCTTTGACATAACCAACAATTTCTTTAAGCTAGATAAAAGTTTTAAAACCGACTGGTCGGTATGTATTATACTTCAAACAAACCATTTTTAGAAGCGATGGTCGTCCTTAATTTTCTATGCAAACTCTTTGGGTAACCGAATAACGGAAGAAGAACCGGGATGGCTAAAACGATCAGCCGCCATCCCGTTTTTACCACCGGGAGAGAGACAACTCGTTCTGGCTTAGCCGAAATCTCGGCGTTTGTGTTTCTATGGCTGACGGAGAAGTTTGGGTCGATAGCGCTGGATATATTTCTGGTAGGCCTGTTTTTCTTGTTCTCTTCGGCTCTTATCCCAACCAAAATAATCACCGGCAACTTGAATAGCCGGGTCGAGGATATCCAAGCCCGCCGAATCGTTATATCCTCCCATACAGCGCCGCAACAACACATCCTGGATTGTTTCGGCCTGCTCCTCTTCAAAAGCGAAGATTACTTCAGCCGCTATCGTCGTATCTCCAGCATGTAATCTTTCTTTCAATTTCGGTTCTTTTTGCGTCAAGGCAAGGATTTTCTCCGCTCTAACGCCATAGATTTCGGTCAGATGGCGGGCAATATCCTGCTCGAAACCGCTTTTGGCAAGAAATTGTTTTTGAAATTCAATAAAACTCCCTTCACCTGCACCCGGTAAATGAATTTTATTTGTGACACAGGGCTTGAGTGATCGGTTCAACTTCTTCCCAATTAAGTCAACACATTGTTCAGCCAGATTCCGGAAGGTAGTCAGCTTTCCTCCAATGATTGAAATCAACCCCTCTACTTCTGGGGCATGGTCATGAATAATATGGCGCCGGGTAATGGCGGCCGTTTTCTTCTCCCCCACATAAGGCAAAGGACGAATTCCTGAATACGTGTAGAGTATCTTTTCGAGATTGATTTGAGCTGATGGAAAAATATCATTGGCTTCATTCATCAAATAAGTCATTTCCTCATCATCAATCTCAACATGGTCTAAGTCCCCTTGATAAGGTAAATCAGTGGTTCCAATCAAAATCCGTCCCGTCCATGGGATAACAAACATCGGCCGGCCATCTGCGCGGGCTTCAAAATATACCGCCATTTTTGGTGCTCCAGGGAAAACCGGTACAACGAGGTGGCTGCCCTTTGTTCCCCCGATAAGGCGTTTCAATGGTTTGCCGACACCCTTCAATACCTCATCGACCCACGGGCCGCCAACATTAACCACCAGCTCCGCTGAAACGGAGTAGGTTTTCTGATCTAACAAATCCTGAAACTCAACCCCACAGACACGATTGCCATCCATGATGAAACGGTTCACGCGGGCATAATTCAAAAACGTCGCTCCCTGTTCCTGAGCAGAGAGAATGTTTTCAACCGAAAGCCGCTCAGCATGAGCTACCTGACAGTCATAATACATGGCTGCGCCGCTCAATCCCTCTGGATTTAGTGCCCCAACCTGCTCAAATACCTGCTGCGGAGAAAGGATATGATGATGATCCAGACTCTTATCATAGGAGAGCACATCGTAGAGGATCATCCCCATGCGGATCATCCAAGCTGGTCGGCGATTTTGTTTATAAAAGGGGAAAGCCATCCCCAAAGGTTTGACAAGATGAGGCGCATTGCGGAGTAATCTTTCACGCTCGGCAAGCGATTCACGAACAAGGTAAAACTCAAAGTATTCCAGATAGCGCAAACCGCCATGAATCAGGCGGGTAGACCAGGCCGAAGTTCCGCTGGAAATATCCTCTTTTTCCAACACCAGCACCTTTAAGCCCCGTAGAGCCGCATCTCTGGCAATCGCGCTGCCATTTATTCCACCCCCTACAACAATGACATCCCACTTTTGGGATAGTTTATCGGCATCGATCGGATGGTATCTCATCATTTCTCTTACTCCATTCAAAGGAAAAGTTTGATAGTTATGATCAATCGGTATTGTAATTTCTATCAGCTAGAATTTCTATGTGGTATTCTTCACAATATACTGCGTCATTTGTACACTATGCCTCAGGGCTATATCACGCATCAACAGATGAAAAGCCAAATTTCATTCGCCGCTTATTTATAGACAACTTGCGGAGTGTCTCTCAACCACCATCGCTCTGTGGAAAAGATTAACAATGCCAGCCAGATCATCGCAAAACCGATTAATCGTTCGGACGTGAACGGTTCGTGGAACAACAAGACTCCCAGTAAAAATTGACAGGTCGGGGCGATATATTGCAGCAATCCCATTGTCCATAAAGGCACCAGGCGTGCTGCGCTGCCAAACATCAATAACGGAATGACGGTAATCACCCCACTCAGAAGCACCAAAACGTTAACCCATAGCGTTCCATGCCCAAAGCCGCCTGCGCCATTCATCTCTTGGAGAATCAAATAAAGCACAGCCGGAAGAAAAAGCACCATCGTTTCCAGTGTCAAACCATATAACGATGAGAGCGGAGCAACTTTCTTCACCAAACCATAAAATCCGAAGGAAAATGCTAACGTCAATGCAATCCATGGCAAAGTATGGTATTGAATGGTCAGGTAGGCAACTCCAAAAGCTGCAATCCCAACCGGCAACCACTGCGACCATCGCAAGCGCTCGCGTAAAAAAAGAACTCCCAGCAAGACGTTTACCAAAGGATTAATAAAGTACCCCAAGCTAGCTTCCAGCACAAAACCAGCATTCACTGCCCACACATAGGTGCCCCAATTGAGTGCCAGGAGACTGCCAGCTACAGCGTAAATCACCAGGTTTTTTTTGTTCCGCAGATGTTTACCAAACGCTTGCCATTCTTTCCGCTGAGCCAGAATGAAGGTCAACAAAAGAAAAGACCACACAAAGCGATGAGCCAGTACTTGAGGTGAGGGTATCGAAACCAGGGCTTTAAAGTACAAAGGGAAGAAGCCCCAGATCAAATAGGCGCCAAATCCGAGTAACAAACCTTTGCGATTTATTCCTTCAACCATCCTTGTTCATCCGTTCTTTTCAGATCAAGCCGCGCAAAGAAAACGCAACATTTCTCAACACAGAATATAGGGTTGCATTTTTACACAGCTTTGCTGAGGTTATCTGCAGGGGCTATGGTAGCCCTGCCGGAATGAGAATCGTTTATCCCCCTTCCTTGAAAGGAACCTTTCTCTTTAGTTGGAGCTGCTCCTATCAAATTCACATCGACAACCTCTTTGTAGGCAGAATTATACTCCAAAAAATGTGACAATCATCTGTTCTAAATAATCTTGACATTCTATACCCTATTCCATACAATATTGAGTAAGGATTCCCATGAACAGGATTTCGTCTCACCTCACTTGCTCCTGTAAACGGCGGGGATAATCACCGCCGTCAAATCCTCACGCGTCCTCTCACCTCAAAATTGACGGCGGTTAAGTCCCCGCCCGAAACCCACAATGTACAGTACGTGTTTCCTGTCAAACACGCTAGTCCACCTTTACGGTTGTGATTTATTCCTTTCGATTGGGAATAAAACAAATACTGCAATAACTGGCACAAGCATTGAAGATACCTGAAAGAGAAGAAAATGTTTAACTCAATTCGCGATGATATTCAATCCGTCTTTGAACGCGATCCGGCAGCCCGCAGTTTTTGGGAAGTGATCTTTTGCTATCCGGGCATCCATGCTATCTGGGGACATCGGATAGCCCATTGGCTCTGGACTCACCATCTTAAGTTTCTTGCCAGATGGTTTTCTCAACTCATGCGTGGCCTAACGGGTATCGAGATCCATCCCGGCGCGAAGATTGGTAAACGCTTTTTTATTGACCATGGCATGGGAGTTGTCATCGGCGAGACTGCCGAAATTGGTGACAATGTAACCCTTTATCACGGAGTAACCTTGGGTGGAACAAGTCTCAGTAAAGGAAAACGACATCCAACCTTAGGCAACAATGTCGTTGTTGGTGCAGGAGCAAAAGTTTTAGGGGCAATCACGATTGGCGATAATAGCCGCATTGGGGCGAATGCTGTTGTCGTCAAGGATGTGCCGCCTAACTCTGTTGTCGTTGGTGTACCAGGACAGATTCTTCTTCGCAGTCAACCTCGCCAAAACGGAAAGCCAGATTTAGACCACGGGCGACTGCCTGATGCAATCGGCGAAACGCTTGCTCAACTGGTTGAGCATGTCAAGCGGTTAGAAGAGAGAATCGACGGACACCTGCCCAAAGAACCCGACTTACACACTCCCGTTCAGGGCGTATGGCAGGGGGAAGATTTCTCGATATGATGCAGCTGTTCATCGGTCATATCCAGGGTAAAATGTTTGACACACCAAATGAATCAGGTCAGGGACGCTCTCAAGAGACTTTTTCGCCAAACTATTCCGAGAATCCTTAGCATGATCGAGCCAGCCTCCCCCGCATATAAAACAAAGGCAAAGCAAGCCATAACCGTTGTCGTCGCATTCGCAATCCTAAACCTTGCCTGTCAAGCAGCCGCTCACCTCTTTATCCCGACCACGCCAACACTTCAATCCCCTATAGCAATCAACTCCCCGACCAGAAGCTCACCGTCAACGCCAATCCAACCCGCCAAAACTAATACCCCGCTTCCATCGCCAACCCCAAACCACACTCCAACCCAAAAAGCAGAGTCCCTGGGTTGCGAGGGCATCCTCGCCTTCCGCTTCATCGATCCACCGGAACAAACCAGAGACCTCTTCGAGCACCACGCCCAGGGTACTTTTCTGATCTTCCATTTAGAGGCGATCAATCTCACTCAAAACTCGATTCAAATTTATAGCGATGACTATACCCTAATCCTCCCCATAGAAAATGACACAAGCCTAGTTAAACCTCACAAAGCAGCCACCAATTATCTATACCTGGTCCGAGGTGATAATTTTTATCAAGATAAGATAAAACCCAACGCGATCTGGCACACCTATCTTGCCTTCGATGTCCCCCCGCAAACAAAAGAATGGAAGCTTTTGCTCACTCCAGGATCAGGAAATTCACCTCCGCTCTGCCAGACAACGCTTTCTCCCTGAGTTTACTTGGCGTTATCATCGGTGTGATGGGCGATCATCACGCGGTCTCCCCCTTCGTGCTTTGCAAGATAAGCAGCGGCATCACTGACCTGAATCAACCGTTCCACCGTTGAACCCAGGTCTGGATAAGCAGCCACGCCGATTGAAAGGGTAATTGGCCCGATTGATTTTCCTTCATATTCGTATGAGGTCTTTTTAACCGCCTCGCGCAAACTTTCGGCTCTTTGCCAGACATCCGATAGAGAGGCTTCGGGTAAGATTACCATGAACTCATCCCCACCATAGCGACAGGCGACATCCTCCCCGCGAAAGATTTTCTTCATCAAACTTCCAATTTGGCGTAGAACCACATCGCCGGCGTCATGCCCATAACGATCGTTGATCGGTTTCATCTGGTCAATGTCACACATGATCAAACCAACAGAATACTTGTGACGCGCTGCCCGGCGAATCTCGCGGTCTAAAGTCTCCTCCATATAGCGGCGGTTGAACAAACCGGTCAGCGGGTCGCGGATCGCCTGGCTGCGTAATTTATCCCTAAGGTTCAAATTCGATAACGCCGGAGCAACATGCTCAGCAATCGACACCCCAATTTTGCTCAGCTCTTCCAGGTGATCATTACCCGGTTCATTCATCCTTGAATTACGAATGTGCAATAATCCGATCGTTTCACCCTGGGCGATCAAAGGCACACAAATGTACCGATCGGGAAACGGCATTCCTAGGTGATCACAGAAAGGACCTTCTGAATTGCGAACAAGATGCACTTTACCGCGGCGGATGCCCCAACACTCATTTAATACCAACTCATTCTCACCGCTAGGTTCATTCCCCCATTGAGCCACCTTTTCTGCAACATCTTGGACTGTCCGCAATAAATACAGCGCCCCGACACTATCTGGCATTAAAATTTGCGCGTATCGAGCTACAATTGGGTAGGCTTCATCAGCCGTCCGACAGGACTGTAACAAATCTCCCATCTCCGCCAGGAGCTTATTGCGCTTGTTGTGCATTTCGAGCTGAGAAATTTTTTCGCTCACGTGCCTCATTCGTTCTTCCAGTTCATCTGCACTCCATTTCCGATCCAGAGCATTGACGACAATATCGGCCATTGCCTTAACCGCCCCGATCTGATCGAAAATCGAATCACTCGCACCCTCATTGCCTTCTATTCCC
>DAIRFT010000097.1:0-2684 GCA_036794885.1 Thermocrinis sp.
TTGGTGGTCTTTGCTGTTTTGGGAAAGTCCTAAAAGGTGGTGTAGGCTAATAGTCTGATAGCTTAGTAGTTCTCCAGTTTTTGATACCTCTGCTATGGCTAAGTGTATGGGTGATGCGTTAGTGTCTATGGCTATTACTCCGTTTTCTTTGGTGTATTTCACTTCAGGCGTTGGAATTTCAAAGGATACACTTCCATAAACTTCTCCTTCTCTTAGCTTTAACTCCACGGTATAGGCAAAGTAATTTTGAGTTTGCCAGCTTTCCAAAAGCATAGCCATAAAAGTTATCCACTTGTCTTTGCTGTTGCTTGGTTCTCTTAACACCTTGGCATAGATGAACTCCCTATTTCCTGTGGTAATTCTAAGGTGTAGCTGTCCGTTTAGGTCTTCAAATCTAGTTAGCCTGTTTCCTTTGTCTGCCTTTGACCCAATGCTTATAAGTGTTCCTTGTCTTAGTTCTCTCCACTGCTTTTTAAGTCTTTCTCTCAATTTTCCTGTAAGGTGGTTTTTGCAAAGCTTTTTAAAAAGCCTTCTGCCTCCAAACACCACTGGTTTATCTGTGGGATATTGTTTAGCTTTGTATATGGCTGAGTCAATATATTTTGTTGGTAATTCAGGGAATAGCTGTCTCAGTCTGTGGTATATTTGGGTGTGTGGGTTTCTTGTTTTCTCTTTTTCCAACTCCTTTAGCATGTTATATGCCACCCGGATTGCTGAAGATTGCTTACGCATAAGCTTTACGAGTTTTTCTTTGTCTTCCCTTTTCAGCTCAAGCTTGAACTGTAGGCTAACAAACATCAAGTTTAGATTTTAGCTTTAAAACTCTTGTGTGTCAATGGGGTTTTATTTTTAGAACAACCTCCCTTATCCGCTGACATTTTTACCCAGCTTTTCTTTTGCATACTCCATGAGCCCACCAGCCCGTAAGATCGCCTGAAGCTCCTCCGGGAACTTGGTAGCTTTATATTCCTTGCCCGTGGTAAGGTTTCTTATTATGCCGCTCTCCAAATCCACCTCCAGCTCATCGCCGTGATTTATCTCATCCACCGCCTCTGGTGCCTCTGCAATAGGAAGCCCTATGTTTATGGCATTTCTGAAGAAGATCCTCGCAAAGGACTTGGCAACCACCACAGGGACCCCCGCATACTTTATGGCAATGGGTGCATGCTCCCTTGAAGAGCCACTGCCAAAGTTCCTACCCGCCACTATTATGTCCCCCTGCTGATGTTCCTTGGCAAAGTTGGGATGTTCCGAATCCTCCATAACATGTTGTGCCAGTTCATAAGGGTCCGAGGTGTTCAAATAACGGGCAGGTATGATCTGGTCTGTATCCACATTGTCCCCAAACTTCCAAACCTTTCCTCTAAAGCGCATGGGCATATTTTAACACAGGGCGTGTATTATAATTCTTTACATCAAATAGACAAACGTCTTAAACTATTCTGAGGATATAATGAAGGCAAGACTTTATTTAGCGGATGCCCGCAGTATGCAAGAGCTTGAAAATGAAAGCGTGCAACTGATCATAACTTCACCACCTTACTGGCATATAAAAGATTACGGAGTTAAAGGGCAAATAGGCTACGGGCAGAGCCTCCACGAGTACCTAAAGGACCTTTACAGGGTTTTTTCCGAGTGCTACAGGGTGCTTGAAAAAGGTTCGCGGTTTTGCATAAACATAGGCGATCAGTTTGCAAGAAGTGTGGTGTATGGAAAGTATAAAGTAATACCCATACACGCAGAAGTAATATCTATGTGCGAAGAGATCGGTTTTGATTATATGGGAGCTATAATTTGGCAGAAAAAAACCACTATGAACACCACAGGCGGGGCTGTGATCATGGGAAGCTTTCCTTATCCACCCAACGGCATAATTGAGATAGATTACGAGTTTATCCTTATCTTTAAAAAAGAAGGTAAGAGAAAAGTCCCCAAAGATAAAAAAGAGCTGTCAGTCCTAAGCAAAGAGGAGTGGAGAGAGTATTTTAGCGGACATTGGAAATTTGGAGGTGCAAAGCAGGTAGAACACGAGGCAGTTTTTCCCGAAGAACTTCCCAAAAGGCTCATAAAGATGTTTTCTTTTGTTGGTGATAGGGTGCTTGACCCCTTTGCAGGTAGTGGAACTACCTTAAAATCTGCATTGGAGCTTGGTAGAGAAGCAATAGGCTACGAGATAAACCCTGAGTTTGTTGAGTTAATTAAAAGAAAAGTTGGAACTTTAAACCTAAAAATCATAGAAAGGAAAGAAAACCCAAGATTTCCTGAAGTGAATTATCAACCCAGAATAAAGGACGCAAAGCCAATTATTGAAGAGAAAAAACTAAGGTTTGGAACGCAAAAGTTTTACAAAGTGGTAGAAGTAATATCAGAAAAAGAATTGCTGTTAGATACTGGATTGGTAGTTAGGCTTTTAGGCTTGGAAGTGCCGAAGAATAAGGCAAAAGAAGCTATGGATTATCTAAATAAGTATGTGAAAGGCAAACAAGTTTTTTTGAAGTTTGAAACGGGAAAAGATTTTTATCACAATACCTCTGTGCATGCTTATGTGTATCTAAAGAACAAAATCTTTATTAATAAAAAGATGTTAGAGATGGGCTTGGCAAAAGTTGATACGGAAAGAGATTTTTCCTACAAAAATAAATTTATGGAGGTTTCAAAAATTGGCTAAGGAGTGGGTTTTAAAC
>DAIRFT010000098.1:0-2670 GCA_036794885.1 Thermocrinis sp.
GAGCTTGGTAGCTGGGAACATATATACCTTTGTGTTTAGCTCCCTGAGAATTTGCCAGTCTTCTGGTGGGATTATATCCACATCGGTGTTTATTATTACGATGCCCCCTTCCTTGAGCCCGGAGTAAAAGGGCATGGTGTAGGATTTGCCGTGGGTGATAACCTGAGGGTGGTAGATCATGATCACATTGGGATAGACCACCTCACCCACTTCGTAGATGGGCTGGTCGGACACGCGCACATAAGCTTCCACGGGCGCCATTCTCTTTTCGGAGCCAAAGAAGGGAACCAATGTGGCATACTTGCCCGCTGCGGACATAGCATTTCCAAGAATGTGGGCGGAGGTAACCACCCCCTGCCCACCAACGCCCGCTATTCTGATGTTATAACGCTTCATACTTTGACCTCCTGAGACTGCTTCTCTATCTCTTCAAAGTATTCCTTTACTTCGTCGGTCATCCATTCGTAAAAGCCAAAGTCCTGCTTTTCTCTCTTGCGTGCATCCTCAAGAACCTTCTCGGTGGGTATGGAATACTCAATGTTGCAAGAGGTGTAGGCGTGTATAAAGGTGGGTCCAAAGTGCCTTGCGGCAAGGATAGCCCTCCTTATGGTCTTTGCGATCCTCTTAGGATTTGTGGGAGCAAGCTTTGCCACATAGACGCAACCGGCGGTCTTTGCCAGCTCCACCGCGTTGATCTTTTCAAACTGCTTTCCTCTGGGAGCCATCTTTAGCTGAACACCCTTGGGAGTCATTCCGCTCTCTTGCCCACCTGTGTTTCCATATACTTCGTTATCCACCATTATGGTGGTGAATTTTTCCCTCCTGAACCAAGAGTGCATGGTCATTCCAAAGCCTATGTCCATAAGACCACCGTCTCCTGCGATAACCACCACATCCTTTTCCTTATCGGGGAACCTAATGGTCAGAGCCCTCTTTAGACCGGATGCCACCGCGTTGGTGTCTCCGTAGTTTCCGTAGATAAAGGGAACCGCTGCCTGAGATAGTGCCAATCTTGCACAGCCTGCGGTGCCGATGACTATGGTATCCTCTGGGTTGGGAAGGGCTGCGTAAAAGACCCTGATGAAGTATGCCATAAAGCAACCCGCACACATTGGGTGCTCTTCCACAAGCTCCTTGAACTGTCCAAGCTGTTGGACATCTATCTGCCTGCCAAACTGCCCATACTGGACCAGGTCCACATAGTCCTTGGGCATGTATTTCTCAAAGCCTGGGGATATTCTTACATACTCCAAGCCCATGATAACACCTCCTTTTTAGGTTTTTATACTACAACTTTCTTTTCCTTCTTGATGCCGAGGGCGGAATAGACCTTTTCCATTATAAGCTCCACTGGTAGGGTCATACCGCCGTAGACCCTTGGACCACCTATCACCTTGTCGTTATCTGGAATGGCTGCCTTTACCTCCTTGGCAAGCCATCCCGCTATGTTGTGCTCGGGCACTATGACCGCCTTTGCCTTTTTGAGCACTTCCCTTATTTCCTTTTCGGGGAAGGGTCTTATGGATTTTACCTTTACCAGACCTACATTGAGACCTTCCAACTGGGCATAACGGACCGCCTCTCTACCCTGCGCCGCCGCACAGCCAGAAGCCACTATGAACACCTCCGCATCCGGATTGACCACCTCTATGGGACCGCCCAAATACTTGTAGATGTATTTCATAGCCCTTATGTTGGAGGACCAAACCTCCTGTTGCCATACTGCGTGAATTAGGTAGCTCATGAAGTTGGACTTTTGCACGGGTGCGTCCCTCTGGATCCTTGCGGGTGGTATTTCACAGTCGGTGGGAGGAACCGGTGCCTTGTAGGGGTCCCTTGGGGGCAATTTCATATCCTCGGGGGTCATGCTTACATAACCCTTTGCGTGGGTGACGAAAAAGCCCTCTGTGCATACCGCCACGGGGATATAGACATCCACCTTCTCGGAGATCACAAAGCTCGCCAAGGTAAAGTCAAAGACATCCTGCTGGTTTTCCGCATGAAGGACCACCATACCACAATTGAGAAGGTATGCGATCTCCACATTGTCGGGCTGTATGGAAAGGGGTGCATTGACGACCCTTGTGAGAACTCCCAATACCGCCGGTATTCTGTGCCCGGGCCAGGACGCTATGGCTTCAAGACCCCTCAGAAGTCCAGGTCCAGAAGTAGCAGAAAAAGCCCTTGCACCACCTCTGACCGCACCCGCTATGGCGGACATGGCACCGTACTCTTCCTCAGCCCTGTAGTAGTCCTTAAGGTAGCCCTGAGCCCATATATCTCCCACCAAGTGCATAACCTCAGACTGAGGGGTAATTGGGTAGGCTATGGCTATATCCACGTTGGCGCGCTTTACCGCCTCCGCCATAGCCTGGGCACCCGTGATAAACTTGCGTTCCCTTGGGGCTTCTAACAAAAGATAATCTGCATCTACAACCCTTTGCTCTGGCATGCTACTACCTCCAGTTTTTTATTCGCTTTCAGCTACATGCTCACCCCTTCTGGGGATGAGTAGGTATGAATACTCTCCGTAATCTACCACCGAAAGGTTCTCCCAATTTTCTTTGGGTAGGGATGGGTTCTCGGGTGGAAGCTTTGGTTCCCACTTTATACCGAGCTCTTCTCTGACTTGCACGAGAACATCTTTAAACCTTCTTATCTCCTCCGCAT
>DAIRFT010000099.1:0-2655 GCA_036794885.1 Thermocrinis sp.
TATTCCCTCTAAAACCTTCTTTGCTATCACCACCGCTTCCTGAGGGCTTGCCACATTAAAACCTAAATTCTTTGAAAGGATAAACTCCTCCAAATCCTTTACCTTGTGGGTGTGGGGACCAAACAGGACAAACTTTCTGTAATAGACGGGTTCCAAAAGGTTGTGCCCTCCCACACCCTCGGCAAAGGTGCCACCCACCAAGGCTAAGTCTCCAAGGGCATAAAGATAAAAAAGCTCACCCAAGCTATCCACTACAATAACCTGACAGTCTTCTCTGCTTTCACTCTTTAAACAGGGTTTGAATTCCTTAAGCCCTTTCATAAACACATCCACCTTTGATACATGCCTTGGCACCACTACCAGATTGACTTGACCTATCTCCTTTAAAAGCCTTCTGTAAAACTCCTTCAAAAAAGGAAGTTCCTGCGGATGGAAGCTACCCGCCACTACTGTTTTTCCCTCTCGTAGTGTTAGGGAGACCCTTTTCTCTTCCCTTTCCAAGACCACCTTTAGATTACCGCAGGCTATTGCATTAACACCATAGCCCTCAAAGATTTTTCTGTCTTTTTCCGTCCTGCATAGGATCAGGTCAAATTGCCTTGTAAGTGCCCTTTCCCAAAAACTACCCTTTGCGTAGGCGTTGAGCAAAACCTTCTTTGCCTTTACTCCTTTCAGCAAGAAATACCAAAGCTCCCTTTCCATGATCAAAAGGGCGTATGGATTTACCTGTTTTTCAAAGAGTTTCACAGAAAGGGGATTGTCCAGAGGTAGCGGGTGCATTGCGTCGTAAAAACTTTCTTGAGTTTTCAGAAATCCCCTTGCCCTAGGCGAAAAATAGGTGAGCAGTATAAAAAAGTCCTTTCTTAACGGTTTCAAGATGGGTTTGGCGGTGTTGAACTCACCTACGCTGGCACAGTGAAACCAAAGGACGGGCTTTGTGGTGTTGAACCTTAGCCTTGGAAATATTCTTTCAAACATCGGGGCGAGGGAGGCTGTTCTAAAAATCCCTTATCGGGACTGTCCCCCCAGCCTCTAAAGGGACTAACCTACTCCTCACCCTATCCCACACCCCTTCCACCAACACGGACTTCAGAGGAGAAAGGTCTCTTGGCAAAACCTTTCCAAGGATAGGGAAGAGGAGGGCTACCTTCAGAACTTGCCAAGCTATTTGAGAGACCTTTTTAGTCTCTCCCCGCTCGGAATTCCTTCCATCGGCTCCCTCACATCCGCTTGGCTCACTCTGAAGGCTTTGTATGAGATGAGTTAATACCTTCTTTGCATTCTGGACATTCTTAAGTTCGCTTTTTAATGCGTTTCTCTTGTATTCATTGCTTTCCTTCTCTATAAGTTCTCTAAGTTCCTTTTCTCTCTCTTCATACCTCTTTAGGGCAAACTCCAAATATGCTTTGTCTTTTAGCAGTCTTTCATAATTCTCAGGCATGTCCTCTTTAAATCCCAGTGCCCTTCTTCCTATCACATAAGCACCAGCTATGTCTTTGTCTATGTTCAACTGTGGTGCATACTTTAGCATGCCAATAACTGATGTGCAAGCAGGATTTACCTCTACCACTTCCACTCCCTTTAACATTGCTACCCTTTTTAGCTTTTGCAGGAACTTTTTGGCATTCCACTGATGAAGTCTTTTTCTTAACTCAGCTTTCCCATCTCCACGCACTCCTCTTTTGAGTTTCTTTAGGTTCTCTATTGCTATGGCTTTGCCTTTCTGAATGGCTAAATCTACTATCTTGTGGGCTAATATCCACTCTTGGTGGTCTTTGCTGTTTTGGGATAGCCCTAAAAGGTGGTGTAAGCTGATGGTTTGATAGCTTACTAATTCTCCAGTTTTTGAAACTTCAGCTATGGCTAAGTGTATAGGCGATGCGTTTGTGTCTATGGCTATTACTCCATTCTCTTTGGTGTATTTAATCTCAGGCGTTGGAATTTCAAAGGATACGCCTCCATAAATCTCTCCGTCTCTTAGCTTTAACTCCACTGTATAAGGAAAGTAGCTTTGGGTTTGCCAGCTTTCCAAAAGCATAGCCATAAAGGTTATCCACTTGTCTCTGCTATTACTTGGTTCTCTTAACACTTTGGCGTAGATGAACTCCCTGTTTCCTGTGGTAATTCTTAGGTGTAGCTGTCCGTTTAGGTCTTCAAACCTTGTTAGCCTGTTTCCTTTGTCTGTCTTTGACCCAATGCTTATAAGTGTTCCCTGTCTTTGTTCTTTCCACTGCTTTTTAAGTCTTTCTTTTGCTTTTCCTGTGAGGTGGTTTTTGCAGAGTTTTTCAAAAAGTCTTCTACCTCCAAACACCGCTGGTTTGTCTGTAGGGTATTGCTTAGCTTTGTATATGGCTGAGTCAATGTATTTAGTCGGCAACTCAGGAAATAGCTGCCTTAGTCTTTGGTATATTTGGGCGTGTGGATTTTTTGTTTTTCCCTTTTCTAAGTCCCTTAGCATATTGTATGCCACTCGGATAGCGGAGGATTGCTTACGCATAAGCTTTATAAGTTTCTCTTTGTCTTCCTTTTTCAGTTCAAGCTTGAACTGTAGGCTAACAAACATCGGGGTTAGATTTTAGAGAAAAAAACTTTGTGCGTTAATCGGGGCGAGGGGACTTGAACCCCCGACCTTCGGCTCCCGAAGCCGACGCGCCA
>DAIRFT010000100.1:0-2638 GCA_036794885.1 Thermocrinis sp.
CCTTTTTTCATGTCTGCTTAGCTTTGCCATTTTCCCTTACCTCCTTACTTTTTACCCTTTCCGCCTTTGCCCTTTCCTGCGGCTTTGCCTGCCTTGAGTCGTAGCTGTTCTCCTTCATACCTTATACCTTTACCCTTGTAGGCGTCGGGCTTTCTGAAGGCTCTTATCTCCGCTGCTACCTGTCCTACCCTCTGCTTGTCAATACCGCTGACATAAATCTTGTTCTCCTTGACCTCTATCTTCACATCGTTGGGTATGGGATAAACAACCGGATGGGAGTAGCCCAAGTTTAGCTCCAAATTGTTCCCTTTTACCGCTGCCCTGTATCCTAAACCCACTACCTCAAGGACCACTGTATAGCCTTCCGTTACACCCTTGATCATGTTCCTTATGAGCACAGCCATGGTGCCATGAATTGCCCTGTGAAAGGGTGCATCTGAGGGTCTTTCCAGCTTTATGAGGTTGTTTTCCATGCTCAGCTTTATGTCCGGGTGGATGGCTAAGGAGAGCTTACCCTTTGGTCCTTCCACGTTTAAAACACCGTCTGTGTAATTTACCTTTACATTGCTCGGCACTTCTATGGGCTTTTTACCTATCCTTGACATAGCTCACCTCACCATACATAAGCTATTATTTCTCCACCTTTGCCAAGCTTTCTTGCCTCGTGGTCTGTCAGCACGCCCGCATCGGTGGAGAGTATGGCAATCCCAAGACCTTTCCGGACATGGGGCACCAAGTGCTTTGGCACATAGATCCTTCTGCCGGGCTTGGAGACCTTAACCAACTCCCTTATTACGCTATTGGTCTTTTTTGGGTCCGCATATTTTAGATAAATTCTGAGCTTATATTGGGTGCCCTTTCTGTGCTCCTCCGAGTTAAGCCGTTCCCACCTGAGGATGTATCCTTCCTTTTGCAAAACGTTTAGGATCGCCTCCTTTAGCTTGGAGGAGGGAACATCCACATAATCCCTTCTTCTCATTATGGCGTTTTTTATGGCTGAGAACATGTCCGCTACTGGGTCCATCTCTTAACCTCCTTACCAGCTGGCTTTTTTCACGCCGGGGAGCTCTCCCCTCAGGGCATACTCTCTAAAGCAGAGCCTGCACATGCCAAAGTATCTTATAAAACCCCTCGGTCTTCCACAAAGGGGGCACCTGTTCTTTTGCCTAACCTCATACTTTGGAAAGTGCTTAACATCCTTTGCAACCTTTGCCTTTCTCGCCATCTTTGCCTCCTAAAAGCTCCTTATTGGTAAGCCCAAGAGGGCTAATAGCCAAAGGGCTTCCTCGTCCGTTTTTGCGGTGGTGTGGATGATTATATCCATACCCCTTATGGCGTCCACCTTTTCGTAGTCTATCTCTGGGAAGACGATCTGCTCCGCGATGCCAAAGGCGTAGTTCCCTCTGCCGTCAAAGGACCTTGGGTTAAGACCCTTAAAGTCCTTAACCCTTGGCAGGGCAACGGATATGAGCTTATCCAAGAAGTCCCACATCCTTTCCTTGCGAAGGGTAACCTTTAGACCTACGGGCATACCCTTTCTGAGCTTAAAGCCCGCCTCGGACTTTTTAGCCCTCCTTACTGCGGGCTGTTGTCCCGTTATAGCCCTCAGGTCTTCCATAGCCCTCTCTAAGTTCTTTATGTCCTTGACCGCTTCACCTACACCCATATTGACCACGATCTTTACTAACTTGGGCACTTCCATAGGGTTTTTGTACCCAAATCGTGCTATCAGCTTGGGAACCACCTCGTCCCTATACTTCTGATAAAGCCTTGGGATATATTTGGTTTCCACGCTCATCTTTTAACCCTCTCTCGAACTAAGTCTATGTTTTCACCACACTTTTTACAGAACCTGTACTTTCTCAGTGTGTCCCCCTCTTGCACCACTCTAAAGCCCACCCTTGTAGGCTTTCCACACTTGGGACACACCAGCATCACATTGCTTATATGTATGGGTGCCTCAAACTCGTATATGCCACCTTCCCTCACATTGGGGATTTCTTTTACATGCTTTTTAACCAAATTAACATCCTTGACCACCACCCTGTTCTTTTCCCTGAGCACTCTTATAACCTCGCCAGTTTTTCCTTTCTCCTTTCCTCTCATTACAACCACTGTGTCGCCCTTTTTGATCTTTACCGCCATCAGACCACCTCCGGTGCAAGGGATGCAAGCTTAGTAAAGCCTCTGTTTCTGACTTCCCTTGCTATGGGTCCCAGTATTCTGGTGCCCAAGGGCTCTCCGTATTGGTTGAGCAGGACCACCGCATTGTCGTCAAACTTTATGTAGCTACCGTCCGGTCTCCTGATTTCCTTTTTGGTTCTGACCACCACCGCCCTATACACATTGCCCTTCTTGGCGGGGCTGTTGGGGGCAGCATCCTTGACAGTTACTGTGACCACATCCCCAGGGACCGCATACTTCCTTGGGGCATAGGGTATGCCTATTATTTGAACCCTCTTGGCACCCGAATTGTCCGCAACATTACAATAACTCTGCCTCTGTATCATGGCTTCTCTCCTAAGTAAGTCAGACTATTAATTATACCAGAAAAATTTCAGGTTTGCAAAAAAACGCAGTAAGGTTTTCCCTCTTTACATAAACAGAGATTCCCTATCAAAGCGATATACTCTTCCGC
>DAIRFT010000101.1:0-2587 GCA_036794885.1 Thermocrinis sp.
TAAAGTTAGAGGGAGAGGAACTGAGCGGACAGAAGATCAAAGAGATCGCCAAGATAGCCCAAAAGGAGCTTGGGATAAAGCCCAAGGATTTTTGGCATACACTGAGGGCATCTTTAACGGGAGAGTTGGAGGGTGTTGGAGTAGATGTTCTATGCGATGTTTTGCCAAAGGATAGGTTTATAAAAAGGGTAGAGAGGGCACTGAAAAGCTTTCAGTAGCTCCTCATTGGGTGGGCACCTGGATAACTATAAACTCTGCCCTCCTGTTGGTTAGCCTACCTATGGGCGTAGTGTTATCTGCGATGTATCTTTCCTTTCCAAAGCCCACCACCTGTATCCTCTCAGGTTTTATGCCTTCCCTTACCAAAAAGTCTTTAACCGCCATAGCCCTCCTCAGTGCAAGCTTTTGGTTGTATGCCTTGGTGCCTATATCATCCGTGTAGCCTTCAATCCTTAGGTTTATGTTGGGGTTTTCCTTTAACACCTTTGCCACCTCTTTGAGTAGTGGTATGTATTCTTTCTTTATGTTCGCCTTGTTAAAATCAAAGTGTATTCTGGCGCGCACCATAAGGGGTTCTTCCACTTTTGTAGGTTCCTGCGGTTCTACTGGTTTTTGGACGATGAATTCTTGAGGTTCCGCTTGGGCAATGGGAAGTTCTACCTTACCCGTATAACAAACCAAGGACTCCCTCTTAGCTACTTCCACCTTCTCTTTGGCAAGCAAATAGTTGGAAAGAAAACCATTATACAAAGATTGCACAAGAGATGCCTTAGCCCTTTCCTTTGAAAGCTCATGGGCTAAACCTTCATAGTAAGCTTCTGCGTTAGCCAACTCTTTGGGTGCACAACTGAAAGCCTTTTCTTCCCTTATTTTTTGCAGGTCAGCATAGAGGGCTTTTAGGTCCACGGTAGGCTTTACTCTGTTAGGGGGTAGCACAGGCTCCGAAAGATTGTCTAACTCCGCCAAACCTTCTATAGACTTAGAGGCAGAGTTCATGCTCTTTATGGCAAAGATCTTTGAGCTAATTTCCTCCACTTCGCTGGCAAAGAGAACAGAAAGGTCCCTGTAAGCCCTCGCCTTCTCAAAGTTGTATGGAGACTTTTCCCTTCCTCCCGCCTTATAGGCTACTTCTATCAACCTTTGGGATTCCGCTATACCTTCAGAAACCTTAAAATCGTATTGCTTTGCAGAGGCACTAAACATTATTGCCACAGTCAGAACTTTTAAGATCGTAATATTTTTCATCTTCCTCCTCCTTGTTTTAAATAACTATTATAAGCCCAATCGGATAAAATTATTAAAATATTACTCTATCCATGAAAAACTTTTACGCAAATCTTTTCGCCTTTTTGCTGTTGTGGGTAGCTTCCGCGGGGGTCGTCTTTTACAAACCTGTGAATCTTGGGTTGGACCTAAGGGGTGGTGTGTCTATACTGCTCCAACCAGACCTCTCTTATGCTTTGGAACAGGAATATCAAAGGCTGAGTAAGGATCTATACGATAAACTGAGGGAAGAGAAAGTTCCCGTGTTGGATGTTTTGGCGGGCAAGGAAGGCATAAAGGTAGAGCTTTTGGAGGACGCTAACATAGAGCAGGTGATCCAAAAGAACTTCCCACGCCTTGAGATAAGGGAAAGGGGCAGAGGTTATGTTTTGATTGCCCTAAAAGAGCAGGAGATATCTGCCCTAAGGGAGGGAACTGTAAGCCAAACCATTGAAGTCCTGAGGAAAAGAATAGATGAACTGGGGGTGGTCCAACCGGTTATTACCAAGGTGGGGCAGGATAGGGTTCTGGTGGAACTACCCGGTCTTTTGGATTTGGAAAGGGCAAAGTCTGTTATAGGAAAAACCGCCCTCTTGGAGCTAAAGCTGGTGGTTGATGTGGGCAGTAGGGAAGACCTTGAGAAAAGGCTAACGCCAGATCTGGAGCTACTTCCTTCAAGGGACAATACCCAGTGGTTTTTGGTGGAAAAGACAGCGGTTATAACGGGGGCGGACCTAAAGACCGCCTACACCTCTCAGGATGAGTTTGGAAGACCTGCGGTTAGCTTTGAGCTAACAGACGACGGGGCAAAGAAGTTCGGAGAAGCTACCGAGAAAAACATAGGCAGAGCCCTTGCCATAGTGTTGGATAAAAAGGTAATTTCCGCACCGGTTATAAGAAGCAGAATAACCAGCACGGGGCAGATAACGGGGCAATTTACCTTGGACGATGCAAAGGAACTTGCCATTGTGCTCAGGGCTGGTGCCCTTCCCACAAAGGTTGATTTCTTGCAGGAGAGCGTCATAGGACCAAGCCTTGGTAGGGATGCTATAGAGCAAGGGATAAAGGCTGGTGTCTTGGGCTTTGTACTCTTAGCCCTTTTGCTTTTAGTCAGATACAAAACTGCGGGCATAACCGCCAACCTTTCTATAATCCTCAACGCCCTTATACTATGGGCTGGCATGGTTCTTTTGGGTGCCACCTTAACATTGCCCGGCATTGCAGGGATAATACTGAACATGGGAATAGCAGTGGACTCCAACGTGCTGATCTTTGAGAGGGTAAAGGAAGAGCTAAGGCTCGGAAACAGCATAAGAAAGGCAAT
>DAIRFT010000015.1:0-11772 GCA_036794885.1 Thermocrinis sp.
CACTAAAAATTGTTCAGGTAGAAAGAAGGAAAATAAAAGTAGATTAAAAAGAGGATTAAGAACTCCAGAGGAGAAGTTTATCCTTCCAATCTTGGAGGCACTGGTTGAATTGGGAGGAGAGGCACACGCAGGTGATGTTTTAAAGCTTGTCCATGCCAAAATGAAAAACATCTTAAATACCTATGACTACGAAGATCTTTCGTCTAATAATCAAAAACGATGGGAGAACACAGCGCAATGGGTAAAATACAAAATGGTAGAAGAAGGGCTTCTTGATAGGAATGTTCCACGAGGAGTCTGGAGGATAACAGAGAAGGGCAGGAAATTCTACCAAAATAATAAAGCTTTGACTGTCCAAGATATTGTCAGAAATTAACAAAAATCTGTGTTATATAAAATAACATGGCGACTCCGGTGGTTGAAGTTTTGGGGGATGTTTTTGAGTTTGCCTTTAAGTTGGGCTTTCTGAAAGGCAGGGTGGAGGATTACGAAAGCTTTAAAGAGGGTGGGTTTGAAAGCATAAGATTTAAGTTTCTTGATAAGGAGTTTGAGGAGCTTGTTTTTGTGTGGGAACAACTGAAAGGGCTTGTGCCCTTTGAATTGGACAACCCTCCGCAAGGGCTTAAAAATTTGGGATTGGGACAAACTGATAAATACACCTTGCTGTTTTTGTTCTTGCTTGGCTATTACGAGGGTTCCTTCTACGGAAAGGGCTTTAAAGATGTAAGGCTTATAAAGTATGAACTGGGAGAGGGTAGTCAGATTGCGGGCATATATCCCAACGCAGACTTGCTGTTTATTGCGGATGGAGTTCTCTATGTGGTGGATTTTAAGCTTGCGGGTGCGGAGGGAGACATAAGGGCTCTGCTGGATAAAGGGGAAGGGTCTATTCCCTACAGGGTTTATGGCTTGCCGGTGAATGTGTCCTTGGGAGAGGTGGGCTTTGAAAGGTTCGTCTTTAGCCTTTTGGAAATGGAGGAGGAGCTTTTGTCTTTGGAAACCGCAAACCCAGAGCTAAAGGGCTTTCTTCAGGTGGTTTCCTACGGGGTGGATTACCTGTGCGAAGAAAAGCCCAAAGATGTGCGGGAGGTTAGCCTTTCCCTCTTTTATCCGTTGGCGGAGCCCTTTTCTGCAAGGTTCTATTGGAACGGAGAAGACCTCTCTCCTTACAGAGAAAGAATAAGACAGCTTTATGAAAAGATCAAGCAAATAGACTGGGAATACTCGCAGGCGGTGGCGGAGGGCAGGGCAAGAAGGGAAAGGCTCTTGGAGGAGGTGCCAAAGGAAATAGAAAAGCTCAAAGAAGAGATGCAAAAAAGAGAAAACACTGAGGAAATTATAGAGCCGGGAAAGATAGCGGAGACAAGAAAACATGTGGGAAAAGAGTTGGATGAGTTCTTTTCAAAGGCACAAGACATAAAAGCCCTCTGCCTTTTGCACTCTGCGGGCTCGGGAAAGACCACCCAAACCAGAAACCGCATCCTGATGCAAGAGGGAAAGCACATAGTCCTTTACATGGCAACCCGTAAAGTATTGGTGGATAGGGAATATAAAAAGCTAAAAGATTTAACGGATGCCTTAGAGGGAAATGGAAAAGGCATAGACCCACAGGATAAAGAATATATAAAGGTTTTGGAATACTTAAAGAACTCCAACAAAAGCATAGGTTTGGTCTATGAAAAAAGGCAAGACCGCAAAGGTAGGCATGTGGAAAACATAGGAGACACCTACAGAAATTTAAGTGCCAACAGCGGTATCCTAAAGAGAACGGTAGAGGAGATATTAAAACTGACGGATAAAAAGGACATCATATGGGCTCTTTGCACACAGCAGGCGCTCGTGGAAAGTCAGTTTGGAAAAGCTACTTCGGAGCATTTAAATAATCTCGCTTCCAGACGTATAACAGACCAATACACCTTTCACATCATTTTGGATGAGTTTTTGGGAGACCGCAACGGACTTTATGCCATTGAGGAGATGTTTAACTTTTTAGGAAAGGTTAAAGAAAGAGGCGGAAAGGCAAACTTATATCTCTTTGATGCCAACGGCTACTCGCCTGCAATACTAAAAAAGCTACTTGAAGAGTATGGAGAGTATAAAGTCGTGCCCGAGTCTTTGGTTATGGTAGATTTCAAAGAGGAGGAGGACTTTAGGCATAAAGACATAGAGGTCAGTGTCCGTGCAAAGCATGGCTATCCTTCTCCCAAGATAATAGTAAAAAGGAAATTCCTTTTTATGGATGAAGCTAAGGATGAAATCAAAGAGGAACTGGTAAGTAGAATAGCCAGGTATATAAAACACACCTTTGAAGACAAAAACAGTCAAACCGCCTTTTTGTTCTTGCAAAACAAGGAACTTCTGGCTAAGCTAAAAGACCACCTTGAGGATGAAGGTTATAGCTGTTTGGTTGCCACCGCGGACTCTCGCAAAAGCCAAGACAGGATAAACCAAGGAAACGAGGACATTATCCTTTCCACCTCCGCCCTTTCAAGGGGCATAGACCTTTCAAGACCTCACAAACCCATAAACAAGATATACGCCATCATCACGGACTTTGGCATTGAGTCCAACTTGGTGGAGATGATCCAAGCCATCTCAAGGGCAAGGGGAGACGAAGAAACGGAGAAAAATCCAAAGGAGCTTCACTTTGTATATCCCATCTATCCGCAGAGGGATTCTTTATTTGAAAGAATATTGCAGTATGAACCCAATGCGGACGAGCAGATCCTTAGGCTTATGATAAGAAAGCATACGCTAAAGCAAAAGCTCCTTTTGGACCGGGTTGTTTTTGGCATAGTGGAGCAGTTTGTGAAAGGTGGCAAAGGAAAGGTGCTTGTTCCACTGCCAAGCCAATACGCCACCAGATACATACCCAACGAGGTTGCAAACATAGAGGGCTTTTTGAGCTTTTTGGAAAACATTGTTCCCTTTGTGGAAGACGAGGAAAAGAGAGAGAAAGTAAAAAAGCTATCCCACACCCTTCTTTCTGCCCTTTTTGTGAACGCGGTGCAGATTGATTTTAGAAAGGAGTTTGAATACTACCATCCATACATTCTTTTTGAAAAACAGGAAGTGCGCTCCGCCTTTGAAAACGAAAAGAGGGGAAAGATAAAAAAGCTTTTTGAAGAGTTAGAGGAAGTCCTAAAGGACCATAACCAAGACAAAGCGGACGAGCTTAAAAGCTTCATAGAAGGCGGGCTACCTTCTACCTCAAAAAGCATGCCCACGATAATTCCTGTTTATGCTTTGGTGCTCACCGAACACTTTTTGAGGGAAAAGGAAATGGTTGAATTTAATATAATGGGAAGGATAGGCAGGGGTAATGCATACACCCTTATGGGAAATGTGGAACCCACTACCTACTGCTTGGTTGGTACTCCAAAGGAGTACGCCTGCGTACCGTTGGGAGAGGATTACCCATACAAGGAGGTCCTAAGCGGTAGGTTTGCAAAGTTTCCCATTGAATTTATAATAAAGCTATTGGGGGAGTAGTATGAGGGGAAAAGACTTTGAAATAAGAGGAAGGGCAGGATTAGAGTGCGTTGAAAGGTTTGCCAAAAATTTCTATTTCTCTTCCAACAACTACATATACGGTGGGCTCTTTTGGAGTGGAGAGGAAGATTATGCCAAAAATTGGTCTGTTTTGATCCATCGGCTACTTGACAAAAAGAAGAAGAACCTAAAAGACCTTAGGGAGGAAATGGCAAACTTTTTGCGAAATCCGAACTATCAACTAAAGGGTGTTGCCCGATATAGAAAGGAGCAAGTAGTTTGGATGCAGGGCTTTAGGGCAATAAAGGGTTCAAAAAGGTTTGAGTTTGATAGGTATAAAGAGGGCGAAAAGTTCAACCTGGTGGTGGGAAGGGTGGCGGGTCAAGAGATAGACAAAAGAAGCGGGCTTGTCTTTTTAAAACTGGTGGGGGAAGATGGCACGCAGGTTAGCAGGGAGAAAATTTGGGAGGGTAGGAAAAAAGTTCTTCGGGCTTGGGAGAGTTTGACGGACAATCCAAGGATTAAAGAAGAACTCTCAAGGGTAAGGGAATTTATCCAAATTTTGGAAGATTATATGCCATCAAACATAAAGTCAAACCCTCTTTATCTTAAGCTGGTGGGCTATGTGGCACCCTTTGACTTTAAGGGCTTTTCGGACTCTCTGCTCGTGGGTAGGGCAAGGCTCTTTTGGAAAAGAAAAACCGCAGAGGAACTAATTGAGGAGCTAAAGTCCGATAAGCACTTATGGAAGGACCTTTTGTATGCCCTAGGAGAAAAGCTTTATAACACAGAAGACGAAGAGGTTGCCAAGCAAAGGTTTTTGGAGTTTTTAAAAAAATGGGAAAGCAAAGAGTTTCTTGAAGAGCTCAGAAAGGACTGGAAGGAAACCCTAAAAAAGCTTTTAAAAGGAGAGAGGGATGACCTTTTGTCCGCCTTTGTTAGAAAGGACCAACAAGAGGGAAAGCTTACCTACGGTACCTTTTTCGCACCAAGCAAGAAGATAAAGCTCTACATCTTTTATGAAAAGGGCTTAGAAGAAAAGCTAAAGGATTTTGAGAAAGGTTTTAAAAATGCTTTGCGCTTGGCAAAAAATTTTGTAGGCAACGCAGAGATAGAGCTGGCAAAAGAGCCTAGACCAATAGAGTACATCATACCCAACTTGGAAAAACTTAAAAAGCTTGACCTTGATAATCTGAAGCATGAAGACTCCCTGGATTTGCTTTTTAGCCTCCTTTACTTTGCCTGTAGGATAAAAAACCTAAAGGCTATTGCAGAAAGGGATAAGAGCCTGGTGGGAGCCCTTTTGCTACTTAATACGGATGTGCGGGAAGAAAATGGTGGCTATGGCTTTTGGGATTACTTTAGCTTTGTTTATGATTTCTTTGGCATCCCAGTGCAAACTCTAAACAAGGAGACGATTAAAGTAATTTCCAATCCAAAACCAAAAAAGGATGAAATAAAACACATAAACTCTGTATTCAAAAACCTCTTCATCAGTCTTTTGAAGGACTACAAAGGTCTGAGCTTTGAGTTTGAGGGCTTTGAACTTCCACCAAAGTTAAACATCTATCTTATCCTTGAAAAACCTTCTACGGGCTTTTGCTACCAAAGGTTCAGCCCGGATGCCAAACCCTACAGGCACTTTTTGTATGAAATTTACTCGTTAAAGGTAGAAGGAAGCAGGGCAGAGGTGGAAGTGGAAGACAAAACCATCCTACTTATCGGTGGGCTTGACTTTGAGAAGGACAGGTTAAGAAGGTGGATAGAGGATAAGGTTTCTTTTGAAGATGTTAGGTTTTGCTTTATAACCGCCGGCAAGTGGGAGGATTCTTACTTGGAGGAGATCGTTGCCCAATCCCAAGAGAGGGAAAGAATAAAACAAAAGAGCCTTTTTGTGGAGTATTCCGAGTTGCCCACCGCCCATATATCCAGCAAAGCAGAGGAGGACTGTTTTGTTATATACACCACCGAGTTTGAAAGGCTAAAAGAAAGATTAAAAATAAAGGATGATAGGCTAAGCACCGCCATAGCCATAAAGCCCGCCAGCGTGAAGAAAGAAGATTTCAGGCTTGATGGGGAACATTTTTATCACTCCGCCCTTCAGGTGTTTTCCACAAAGGGTCCCGGTTGGGAAAGGGAGGAGGTCTATTCGGAAAAGAAAAATCTCTTTCTGTTTTCGGTGCTCTCTTTGTCCCTCTACGAAAGTGAATCCTTTAGAACGCCTTACAGCAAGTTGGACCTGTGGCAGAAGAAAAAGACCGTCTATTTGAGCATCAAGCGGAACAACAACAGGGAATACAAAATGCCACTGAACACAGTTCTTTATGAGATGCTATACCTTTTGGGCAAGGTGCCAGATGATTTATAATACTGTAAGCCTGTATGAACGTCCAAGAGATCGTAGATAGCGTAAGCACAGTCTTAAAAGGAAAGGAAGATGTAGTTTTACACTCTTTGGTTTGCTTTCTTTCTGGGGGACATCTGCTTTTGGAGGATGTGCCAGGGGTAGGAAAGACTACTTTGGCTTTGTCCCTCTCAAGGGTTTTGGGGCTTTCCTCTACCCGCATCCAATTCACCAGCGACCTTTTACCCTCGGACATATTGGGCGTGAGCATTTATGACCAGTCCAAAAAAGCCTTTGTTTTTAAGCAAGGACCTATCTTCCATCAGATAATTTTGGCTGACGAGATCAACCGGGGGACTCCAAAAACCCAAAGTGCCCTTTTGGAGGCTATGGCAGAGGGTAAGGTTAGCGTGGATGGAACAACCTACGAACTGCCAAAGCCCTTTTTTGTGATAGCTACACAAAACCCGGTGGAACAGTACGGCACCTTTCCACTGCCCGAATCCCAGCTGGACCGCTTTAGCATGCGCCTTTCCCTTGGCTATCCAGATAAAGAAACGGAGGTAAGCATTCTCCGAGGAGAAAATCCCTTGGAAAACGTGGCAAGGCTGAGCCCCATGGTAAAGCCTCACGAAATACTGGCAACCATGCAACAGATAAGCAGGTTTTATGTGTCGCCCGAAGTGGCAAGGTTTGTGGCGGAAATTGTGTCAAGGACCCGCAACCACCCAGATGTGCTTTTGGGTGTTTCCACAAGGGGTGCCATCCATTTGGTTAGCTGTGCAAAGGCGTTGGCTTACTGCAGGGGAAGGGACTTTGTGGTTCCCGAGGACATAATAGACCTGGCACCTTATTGCTTGGCACATCGTATAATTGTGAGGGAGGGCACAGACGCAGAAGCATTAATAAATTCCATCTTGGAGGAGGTTCCAGCTCCTTGATAAAGCTTGCGGTTTTGCAGTGGCAAATAGCCTTTGGCAACATCCAAGAGAACAGAAAAAAGGTCCTTGAACTTCTGAGCCCTTTGGAGGATAGCTTGGTAGTCCTGCCGGAGATGTTTCCCTGCGGTTTTGACTACGATAACTTAAAAAACCACGCCAAAGAGAGCCAAAGGCTTTTGGAAGAGCTCAGGGAACTTTCTAAGGAAAAAAGGCTGACGCTGATAGGAACATACCCACAGGAGAGGGAAGGAAAGCTTTTTAACACCGCTTTTGTGCTCTCCGATGGGCTCTTGGTGGGCAAAAGGGACAAGATAAAGCTCTTTCCACTGTACAGAGAGGGGAAACACTTTAGCCCAGGGCAAGAAAACCCAGTTTTTGAAACAAGGCATGGAAAAGTGGGAGTGCTTGTATGCTTTGAGCTGAGGTTCCCAAACTTGGGCTGGGAGCTGAGAAGGAAGGGAGCCCAGCTTATTGCGGTGCCATCCCTTTGGGGTGCCAAAAGGAAAGAGCATTTAAAGGTTTTGTCGCAAGCGAGGGCGGTGGAGTTGCAAAGCTACCTTTTGCTTTCCAACGGCTGGGGAAAAACGGGAGAGGAGGAGTACGCGGGCAATTCTGCCATATACGACCCATGGGGCAATGCCCTTGCCTTTTCGGAGGTGGGAGATAGCGTCCTTTTGGTTTATGCAGACCTAAAGAAGGTGAAGGCAGTGCGAAGGCTCATACCGGTGGATTGAATTATATTTAAACTTTGGAGGAATAGCATGGAGCTGACTTTAAACTTTAGCAGTGATGAAATATACGATGTGATCATCATCGGAGCCGGTCCTGCTGGCTCCTCCGCTGCCATATACACCGCAAGGGCAGGACTATCCACCTTGGTGCTATACAGGGCAGAGGCGGACGGTGCCTTGGGAGTAACCCAGCAGATAGAAAACTATCCCGGCATAAGGGGTCCCATCTCTGGCTACGAGCTTTTAAAACTTATGCGGGACCACGCAAAGGACTTTGGTGCCAAGTTTGTAAGGGGTAAAGTTATTGCCACAGACCTGTTGGGAGATATAAAGAAGGTCTATACCATAGACGGAAGGGAGTTCAAGGGCAGGGCGGTTATAGTAGCCTCCGGTGCCATGGAAAGAACCAACAAATACAAGGGAGAGGAGGAATTCTTAGGAAGGGGTGTGTCTTACTGTGGCGTTTGCGATGCGGCGTTCTTTAAGGGAAAGCCTGTGGCGGTAATAGGGGAGGACGATTACGCCTTAGAGGAGACGGAGTTTATAAGCAGGTTTGCCAGCAAGATATACTTAGTGGTTCCATCCTCCCGCATAAAGGCACCGCCAGAGATGATAGAGGAGATAAAATCCCATCCCAACGTGGAAATCCTCCTCCACCACAGGGTTATACAGATTGTAGGTTCCTCCTTTGTGGAGGGCTTGGAGGTCCAAAACATAGAAACCAAAGAGAAAAAGGTCCTACCGGTGGATGGTGTGTTTATATTCTTGGGAGGGAACAAGCCTTCGGTGGATTTCCTTATGAACCAAGTGGAGATGACGGACGGACACTGTATAGTGGTGAATGAGGAGATGATGACCTCTGTGCCCGGTGTTTTTGCGGCGGGGGATGTGCTCTGCACCAACATAAAGCAGGCGGTTATTGCGGCGGCGGATGGTGTGAAGGCCGCTCTGGCGGTGGATAAATACCTCAACAAGAAGGCAAAGATCGCCTCCCAATGGTAAATGTTTGTCAAAGAACTTCCGGAGGAGGTAAGGTTCAAAATATCCGCGGGTGAAGTTATAGAGAGCCCTGCGGACTGCGTAAAGGAGCTAATAGAGAACTCCCTTGACGCAAAAGCCAAAAGGGTAGAGATAGAAGTAATCAAGGGTGGAAAGCACTACATTTCCGTCAAAGATGACGGTGTGGGCATACACCCGGGGGACCTCCCTAAGGTAATCCTGCCCTTTCACACCAGCAAGATTGAGAGGTTTGAAGACCTGCTTTCGTTGAAAACCTACGGCTTTAGGGGAGAAGCCCTCCACGCCATAGCCCAAGTTAGTAGGATGGTCATAAGCTCCCGTTTTTACCAAGAGGACAGGGGCTACGGAATGAGGGTGGAAGAGGGAAAGGTGGTGCATATGAGGGAAAAGGGTATGGCGGTGGGCACAAGGGTGGAGGTCTTTGACCTTTTTTACAACCTGCCGGTAAGAAAGAACCTTCTGAAGAAGGAAGATACAGAGAGGGCAAGGGTTCTGAGGCTTGTAAAGGACTACGCAATGGCAAGACCGGAGATATCCTTCAAGCTTACGGCGGAAGGAAGGGAGCTTTTGAACCTACCCTCCACCCAAAGCACAAGGGATCGGTTGGAAGAGCTATACAAAACCAAGTTTGAGGAGAGGGAGATTGAAAGGGATGGCTTACGCTTGAGGGTCTTTGTTTCCCTCTCCCAAAAGAAAGGAGAGGTAAAGCTTTTTGTAAATTCAAGACCTGTTCAAAACAAAAGCTTAACGGAGTACATAAAAAGGACAGTAGGAAGACGCATAGCGGTCTGCCTTTTGGAGGTCCCACCCTTTGTGGTGGATGCCAACATCCATCCCAAAAAGCTTGAGGTAAAGTTCCAAAGGGAGGGGAACATCAAAGAGCTTTTCAGAGAACTTTTTAAAGGACATAAAACACACATACCATCCTTGAACCAAGAGAGACACCCTTACAAGGCTGAGCCGGAGCTTTTGGGCATCTTGGAGGATACAATACTTATAGTGAATTGGATGGATAGCCTTTACTTCATAGACCAGCATCTGCTTGCGGAACGCATAAACTACGAAAAGGGACAGACCTCCGATAAAGCATGCAAAGGTGCCATAAAGGCAGGAGACAAACTATCGCCCGCCCAAGTTAAGGCTATGCTTAAAGAGTGGGTGGCGTTACAAAACCCTCACACCTGCCCTCACGGAAGACCCATATACTACCGCCTGCCTCTTAAAGAAATCTACCAACAGATAGGAAGGGACCGCTGATGCTTGCCAAGAGAATAATTCCGTGCTTGGATGTGGATAAGGGAAGGGTGGTAAAGGGTGTAAAGTTCCAGAACCTCAGGGATGCGGGGGACCCGGTGGAGGTGGCAAAGGGCTACGAAGAGCAATCCGCCGACGAGCTTGTCTTTTTGGACATAACCGCCTCCGCAGAAGAAAGAAAGATCATGATAGAGGTGGTGCAAAGGGTGGCGGAGACGATCTTTATACCCTTTACGGTGGGTGGTGGCGTGTCCTCCTTGGAGGACATAAGGAGGCTTTTGTCTGCCGGTGCGGACAAGGTTTCCATAAACACCGCAGCGGTAAAAAACCCACAGTTGATTTACGAGTCTGCCAAAAGGTTTGGTTCCCAGTGCATAGTGGTAGCCATAGATGCCAAAAGGTCCGAAAGGGGATGGGAGGTTTATATTCACGGTGGGAGGACACCCACGGGGCTTGACGCGGTAGAGTGGGCAAAGAGGGTGGAGGGCTTGGGAGCGGGGGAGATCCTGCTCACTTCAATGGACGCAGACGGCACAAAAAAGGGCTACGATATAGAGTTATGCAGGGCGGTAGCGTCGGCGGTAAGCATCCCTGTGATAGCCTCCGGGGGTGCGGGCACCATGGAACACTTTTATGAGGTCTTCGCAAAAACAAACGTGGACGCAGCCCTCGCCGCATCCCTCTTTCACTTCAAAGAGGTAAGCATACCAGAACTAAAGGTATATCTTAAAAACAAAGGTGTTCATGTGAGGCTATAAAATGTTTGAGCCAAAAACTCCATACTTGGCGGTGGATGGTGTGGTCAGACTTTGGGAAGGGGAAAGGTTTAAGGGCATTGTGCTTGTAGAGAGGAGGTATGAGCCCTTGGGCTATGCCCTGCCGGGAGGCTTTGTGGAGGTGGGAGAGACGGTGGAAAAGGCAGTCCTGCGGGAGGTCAAAGAAGAGACAGGGCTTGATGCACAGATTGTTAAACTTTTGGGTGTGTATTCGGAGCCAAACAGGGACCCACGCTTTCATGTGGTGTCTGTGGTCTTTGTTTTGGATGCCTCTGGAGAGTTAAGGGGTGGCGATGATGCAAAAAGGACTGTGGTCTTTCCCATAGAGGACTTACCCTTTGATAAAATAGTCTTTGACCACGCAAAAATTTTGAAGGATTACCTAAGATGCCCATAGAGAGAGAAGTGCCAGAGGAAATAAAAAGAAAAGTATTGGAGAAGGTCTTCAACAAAAGCCTGGCAGAGACCGCCTTTAAATACATAAAGCTTGTGGAAAAGGAAGACGGCACCCTTTGGGTAAAGGAAGAGCTACCAGACACCAATAACCACGCCCTCATGTTCATGGTCCTTGCCTGCGTCAATTACACCCAAAGAATACTAAGAGGAGAGGACATAGAATGACCACCATAATTGCAGTAAAAAGGGATGGTGTGGTAGTTATGGGCGGAGACGGACAGGTCACCCTTGGCTCCTCTGTGCTAAAGCATGGGGCAAAAAAGGTCAGAAAGATCTACAACCGCAGTGTGTTGGTGGGCTTTGCGGGTGCCGCCGCCGATGGTCTTGCATTGATGGAAAGGCTGGAGGGAAAGCTGGAGGAGTTCAGAGGAAACCTTTTGAGGGCTTCGGTGGAGTTGGCAAAGGAGTGGAGAACAGACAGGGCTTTAAGAAGACTTGACGCCATGCTCTTGTGTGCAAACTTGGAAAACCTTTTGGTGATTTCTGGCACGGGGGATGTAATGGAACCAGACGAGCCCATCATGGCAATAGGCTCCGGTGGAGACTATGCAAGGGCTTGTGCCTTGGCTCTTTACAAACACACCAACCTATCTGCAGAGGAGATCGTCAAAGAATCCCTCTCCATAGCAGCAAAGATCTGCATATACACCAACGAAAGCTTTCACTTGGAAAAACTACCTTAAGGTGGTATAATATAGGCAAGGTAGTTTGAGGGTTCCTTTGGGACCCTTGTTCAACTTGGCAACTGAATATGGGTT
>DAIRFT010000102.1:0-2510 GCA_036794885.1 Thermocrinis sp.
AGGCAAGCAAAAGTCTCTTTTCCACAGAGCCCACCGCAATGAGATAGATGAACATGGTGAGTTAAATTAAACTAACTTCTAAACTTTGAAAAGTATCTATCCAAAACTGGTCTAAGTTTTATACCCACCCTTTCAAAGCAGTTTAATAATTCTTCATACGATCCATCTCCTCCTAAAAAATCCCAAAACTCCTCTGCTACTTTTAGTTCTCTTTCTATATCTATTACTCCTCTCATCGTCCATCTTTGATAAGGCTCTGGTTCATAGGGATTGTATGGAATGGCTATATAGGAGTTTATGTTGGCGGAGGGTTCTTTCCATAAGTATATAGCAACCCACTCTAACAGCGTTCTTTTATAGTTTTTGAACTCTCCTATGTTCGGTTTAGCGGTTTTCAAATCAAACAAATGAACAGAGCCATTTTTATCCTTAAGAAACAAATCTACCCTAAAGGGTTTGACTTCAATTGCCTCTCCCTGTCTGGCTACTTTTCTTATTCTCTCTATCTCTTCTTCTTTGTCGGGATATCTTGCTCCCGAAGATAGTTCATTAATTATGTTTTGGATTTCCTCTTGAGCTTTTTGGCTTATTCTATTTCCTACTTCAAACTGTTTTCTTGCCACTGGGAACCTGAAGCTTGCTAAAACCTCCGCCACGGGCTCAAAGATGGATGTTCCGAAGGTAGTATTCAGAGACTGAATAAAGGAATAGAGAGCCATCCTATCCTTCCCAAGAAGTCTGTAGTGAAAGGGCATGCTGAATGTCTCGGGTTTGTATCTTTTTAGCTTCTCAAGTAAGCTTCTCTCTATGATTTCCTCAATTTTTCTTTTCTGTTCTTCTGTTAAACTCATCTTTGTTTTTCCTTCAGATGGAATATAGATTCCACATAAAGGTCTTCTCTGTTCTTTTCAACTCTGCACAGAACTGGTCTTTTGAATTCTTCCACAATTTCCATCCCTGAGAGCTCTGCGATCTTTGGGTAAAGATTGTATTTATCGTTTGCCACTATAAAGACATGGTAATCTTCCTGTAGGTATTTTTTGCAATTGAGCAAAACTTGTGCTATATCTTGGACATAAAGCTCCTTTTGTTTCTCTCCCACTCCCATAGACATAGAGCCTATTTCTAAGTGATCTCTTCGCTCAAATCCAAAAATCTCATAGGCGTATGCGTGTTGCTCGTGGTAGTCTATCAAACCTAAATATGGTGGGCTTGTGAAGATTCCTTTAATCTTCTTATCTTTTATTAGCTCAGCAAACTCAGGATTGATCTTCTTTACCTCTTGATAAAGGTCAATTGTTCTACTGTCTCCTAATACGCAAAGCTGGAATGTTTCAGTTCTGAGTTTGTCAAATTCTCTGAGGCGTTTTAGGGTGTCTTCTGAGTAGTGTTCCCACCATTTGAGTGTGGTGAAAACAGGCTTACATATTTTTTTGTGTTTTTTGCAATAGTAAGGAGTGTATACCGGCTCCTTCAAAGTGGCTAAATCTGAATGAGTGGTAGCCCTGCAGGATCGTGCAGTTCTGCTAAGGATTATGTAAAGGACTTCCTTAACATCTTGTTCTTTAATACCCTTTATTTCCTCTGCCAAAAGGTCTAACTCTTTTCTAACAGAACGCACATACCAAATGTCCAAGAAAGACTGAGCCTTAGCTTGTTTTATTTGGATGCCATATTTAAGAAGTAGCTGATTAAAAATTTCCATAAACTCCTGCTCTTTTTCTCTTCCATATTCATCTTCGTTTATCTTGCCTTCAATAACCCACCTTTTGAAATCTGGCGAAGGAAAATGCTTTTCGTTGAAAGCTTTCAATTTTTCTTGCAGTTCTTCGTCAAAGGCACTCGTTGGCTCATT
This sequence comes from Thermocrinis sp., assembly GCA_036794885.1. Classification (GTDB taxonomy): domain Bacteria; phylum Aquificota; class Aquificia; order Aquificales; family Aquificaceae; genus Thermocrinis. Next base: position 1,856 of record DAIRFT010000102.1, read on the forward strand.
CTTTTGAAGTCTTTTTAGCTTTGCGGTCAAGTCCTTGATTTTTTGGGCTATGAGAACCAAGTTGTGTTTTCTTACCTTTACATTGGAAAGCAAGACATTGAACTCGGATATATCAACTCCCACCGCATGCAGACCTAATTCATTTGCTTGCACGAGGGTGGTTCCTGAACCACAGAATGGGTCAAGCACTATATCTCCCTTTTGGAAATATACCTCCTTTTTGAACTCATCCGTGTGGTCATCAAGAAAATATTCCACAAGCTGTGGGATGAACTTCCCTTTGTAAGGGTGCAATCTATGGACATGCTTTGTCCTCTCTGCCTCTGAGTATTCTGCAAAGGCTAAGTGCCAATTTATGCCATCTCTCAAATCTTCTGGCTTCTTAAGGTATTTGCTTTCGTAGTAGCTTTTAAGCTCTTTGAGCCTTATAAGGGGCTTTCTTCTACTGCCGTAGTTTTTGAGCCTCCCATATTGGACAAGATACATTATGTTGGATGGCTTGACCTTCTTACCCGTATATTCTTCCACCCATTGGATCGCTTCTTCTAAGTTAAGTAGCCTATCGTCAAGCTCTGTTGACCGCTTCATAGCTTCCACGTGTTTTAATTAGTTTAAAATAAATAGCCCTGTGGAAGTCAAGGTAGGCATAGTTGGA
>DAIRFT010000103.1:0-2347 GCA_036794885.1 Thermocrinis sp.
TAAAGGGTCAGGAGGTCTATACAAAGGGCTATCAAGGAAGGTTTTGAAAGTCCGTCCAGCTTGCCAAAAACATCAAAACCCTCTTCTCTGAGCCTTAAAGGATTGTTTGCCACAAAAACACCATTCTTTTCCAAGAACTTGCCCTCTTCTGGCACCATGCCAAAGGTCTTCTCCACCCAATCTTTGGCGGATTCTCCAAAGACAAAAATGTGCCCAAATGTAGTTAGGTCTTCAAAATACACCCTCAGAGAGAGCTTTAACCTTTCAAACTCCTCTATGATCTTTTTTGCGTCTCCCTCTGTGTCCAAAAGGTATGCGTCCTCCAGCTTATACACGAAGAAATCCTCTATAGGAGAACCGTTTTGTCTGAGCCAGAGGTTGTAGTTAAAGCTAAAGGGCTTTAGACCTTTTATGTCGTTGGTTAGCAGGCTGTGTAAAAAGGAGGTGTGTTCCTCCTGAAAGCCCTTTGGCAGAGTTTTACCTTTTTTACCAAAGACCTTTATCTTTGACCTTTTTAGCCTTACCCACTTCACTCCATTTCCTCCTCATCCTTCATAAGCTTATACACGATGCTGTCTGTTAGTGCGATCCAAGAGGCTTCTATGATGTTCTCCGAGACGCCCACCGTGCCCCACTTTCTTTTGCCGTCGGTGGACTCTATAAGGACCCTCACCTTGGCGGACGTGCCCTCAGATTCATTGACGATACGAACCTTGTAGTCTATAAGTTGCACCTCCTTTAGGTTTGGATAAAACTCCTCCAGGGCTTTCCTAAGAGCCCTGTCTAAGGCGCTGACGGGACCGTTGCCCAAGGATGCGGTGTGTTCTTTCACACCACCCACAGAGAGCCTCACCGTTGCCTCGGAAACTGGTAGCTCGTCGGTGCTCCTTTTGGCTATTAGGACCCTGTAGGCATCCAAATCAAAGTAGTTTCTAACAAGTCCAAAGTGTCTTTTGCAGAGTAGTTCAAAGGATGCCTCTGCCGCCTCAAAGTGATAGCCCTCCTTTTCTAACTCCTTGATCTTTTCCACCAGCTTTAGAACCTCCGGAGACCTTTCATCCACCTCTATGCCCATTTCTCTTAGCTTATAGACTATGTTGCTCTTTCCGGAGAGGTCCGAGACAGTGATCTTTCTTCTGTTGCCTACCAAAGATGGGTCTATGTGCTCGTAGGTCTCGCTCCTTTTCATTACCGCTGATGCGTGCACGCCCGCCTTGTGGGCAAAGGCACTTTCTCCCACGTAAGGCAGGTTTCTGGGCACGGGCATGTTGGATATTTCCGCCACAAAGTGGGAAAGTTCGGTGAGCTTTTTGAGGTTCTCCTCGGGCACCACCTTAAAGCCAAGCTTTAGCTGGAGGTTGGGTATTATGGAACAAAGGTTGGCGTTGCCCGTTCTTTCACCTATGCCGTTTATGGTGCCATGCACCTGCCTTGCCCCAGCCAAAACTGCCATTATAGAATTTGCAACACCCGTGTCTGCATCGTTGTGGGCATGGATGCCTACTTTTGCCTCAGGGAAGCTCTCCACCACTTTTTTTGTGATCTCATAGACTTCGTGAGGCAAACATCCACCGTTGGTATCGCACAAAACTATCCAATCTGCCCCACCCTCAAGGGCATACTGGAGCACCTTTAGGGCATACTCGGGATTTCTCTTGTATCCATCAAAAAAATGCTCCGCATCAAAGATCACTTCCGGCACATACCTTTTTAGATAGGCTATGCTTTCAGCCACCATGTCTAAGTTCTCTTCCAAGGTAGTCCGGAGGGCTTCTAACACATGCAGCTCCCAGCTCTTCCCAAAGATAGTTATTGCCTGTGGGTGGGCTTTTATCAGGTTTTCAAGCTGAGGGTCCTCTTCTGGCCTTTTGCCCTGTCTTCTTGTGGCACCAAAGGCAACGATCTTTGAGTGGTTTAGTTTGATATTTTTTAGTTTTTCAAAGAGCAGTGTATCCTTTGGGTTTGAGCCTGGCCAACCGCACTCAATGTAATCTATACCAAACTCGTCAAGCTTTTTTATGATCCTGAGCTTATCCTCTATGGAAAAATTCACCCCTTCCGCTTGGGAACCATCCCTTAGAGTAGTGTCATAAACATAAACTTTTTCGTCCATAACCATAGAAAGTTTAAGCTAATAGTTTGCAAAAGGCAATGGTTCTCAAGATCGCCCATGAGTGTCTCCGTATAGCTTTAGTCGGTATTATAATTTAGCTTGCATGACAAACCCAAACTTGAGGAAGACCATTGAGCTATATTCAACGAGGTCTTCTGAGGAACTTGTCCAATTCTTAAACGGACTTTCAAAACCTTCCTTGATAGCCCTTTGTATAGACCTCCTGACCCTTTA